>NZ_JAKMAY010000149.1:0-13960 GCF_022015835.1 Streptomyces sp. ICN903
CGCCTCCGCGCCGCAGCCGCCCCCGCCACCGCAGGCGGCACCGGAACCGGAGGCCGCCGCCGCGGAACCGCCTCCCGCGGCGGCGGGCAAGTCCGCCCGCCGGGGCGGCGGCATACTGAAGTCCAGCGCCATCATGGCCGCGGGCACGATGGTCTCCCGGCTCACGGGCTTCGTCCGCACCCTGGTGATCACCGCCGCACTCGGCGCCGCACTCCTCGGCGACGCCTACACCGTGGCGTACACGCTGCCGACGATGATCTACATCCTGTCCATCGGCGGCGGTCTGAACTCCGTCTTCGTGCCGCAGCTCGTACGCGCCATGAAGAACGACGAGGACGGTGGCGAGGCGTACGCCAACCGCCTCCTCACCCTGGTCACGGTGCTTCTCGGCGGCCTGGTCGCGCTCACCGTGCTGGGCGCGCCGCTGCTGGTGCGGATGCTGTCGGTACCGATCGCCAGTGACCCCGAGGCCAACAACGTGGCGGTCACCTTCGCCCGCTACTGCCTGCCGACGATCTTCTTCATGGGCGTCCATGTGGTCATGGGCCAGATCCTGAACGCCCGCGGCCGCTTCGGCGCGATGATGTGGACCCCGGTCCTGAACAACATCGTCATCATCACCACCTTCGGTCTCTTCATCTGGGTGTACGGCACGGCCCGGACCTCCGGGATGAGCGTGGAGACGATTCCCCCGGAGGGCGTCCGGCTGCTCGGTATGGGCACCCTGCTGGGGCTGGTCGTCCAGGCCCTCGCGATGATCCCGTATCTGCGCGCCACCGGATTCCGTATCCGCCCGCGCTTCGACTGGCGCGGTCACGGCCTGGGCAAGGCCGCCCGCCTCGCCAAGTGGACGTTCCTGTTCGTCCTGGCCAACCAGGCGGGCGTCCTGGTCGTCACCCAGTTGGTCACCTGGGCCGGCAAGGCCGCCGACGCCGAGGGACACCCCGGTACGGGCATCCTGGCCTACAGCAACGCCCAGCTGATCTGGCAGATGCCGCAGGCCATCATCACCGTCTCGGTGATGGCCGCCCTGCTGCCCCGCATCTCCCGTGCCGCACACGACGACGACCCGGCGGCCGTCCGCGACGACATCTCGCACGGACTGCGCACCTCGGCCGTCGCCATCGTGCCGGTGGCCTTCTCCTTCGTGGCCCTCGGTGTACCGATGTGCCTGCTGATGTACTCCTCGGCGGGCATCGACGCGGCCACCTCGATGGGCTACACCCTGATGGCCTTCGGCCTCGGCCTGGTCCCCTACTCCGTGCAGTACGTGGTCCTGCGCGGCTTCTACGCCTACGAGGACACCCGTACCCCCTTCTACAACACGGTGATCGTGGCCGTCTGCAATGCCGCCGGCTCCGCTCTGGCCTTCCTGCTGCTGCCCAGCCGGTGGGCGGTCGTCGGCATGGCCGCCGCCTACGGCCTCGCCTACGTCGTCGGCGTCGGTGTCGCCTGGAAGCGGCTGCGCACGAAGCTGGGCGGCGATCTGGACGGCCCCCGCATCGTGCGCGCCTACGCCAGGCTCTGCGGCGCCGGCATCCCGGCCGCTCTGGCCGGCGGCGCGGTCGCCTACGCCATCGTCCGGGCCCTCGGCCCCGGCGCCGTCAGCGGTGCCGCGGCCCTGGCCGCGGGCGGCCTGGTGCTGGGCGCGGTCTTCGTTCTGGCCGCCCGGCGTATGCGGGTGGAGGAGCTGACCGCCATGATGGGCATGGTCCGCGCGAAGCTCGGCCGCTGACGGCCCTCCGAGGCCGGTCGCACAACCTTCGGTCCCACCCGTGTGTCGTGCACAGCGGCGGACTGTGGGCACAATTGTCTCTGGCTGTGTTGGGAAACAGGCTGCAACGAATGGGGAGGCGGGAGCGACGGTGGCGGAACGGAGCACGGCTGCCGTCGACGTGGCCGACGAGAGCGGTGGGACGGACGGCGGGAACAAGCCTCCGACCACCGCTGTCGAGCGGACCACGGCCGACGGTTCCACGGACCACGACGGTGATGACAGCGCAACGGCGGACGCCTCCGGCACCCCTGATACCACCGACGCGGTGACACCGGCCCCCGAGCCCTCCCGGGCCCCGCAGCCGCCCGAGCTGCACAGCGGTCACAAGCTCGCCCGGCGCTACCGCCTGGAGGAGTGCATCACCCGCCTGGACGGCTTCAGCAGCTGGAGAGCCGTCGACGAGAAACTGCGCCGCGCCGTCGGCGTCCACCTCCTCGCGGCCGACCACCCCCGCGCCAGGCCGGTCCTGGCCGCCGCCCGCTCCGCAGCCCTCCTCGGCGACCCCCGCTTCGTGCAGGTGCTGGACGCCGTCGAGGAGAACGACCTCGTCTACGTCGTCCACGAGTGGCTCCCGGACGCCACCCCCCTCACAGCCCTCCTCGCCTCCGGCCCGCTGCCCACCCACGAGGCCTACCAGCTCGTCACCCAGATCACCCAGGCGATGGCCGCCGCCCACCGAGAAGGTCTGGCCCATCTGCGGCTGACCCCCGGCTGCGTCCTGCGCACCGCCGCCGGCCAGTACCGCATCCGCGGCCTGGCCGTGAACGCCGCCCTGCGCGGCATCACCTCCGACCATCCCCAGCGCACCGACACCGAGGCGATCGGCGCCCTGCTCTACGCCTCCCTCGCTCACCGCTGGCCGTACGGCGAGGACGCCTACGGCCTCGGCGGCATGGCCGAGCTGACCGGCGACTCCCTCGTCCCCCCGGACCAGGTACGCGCCGGGGTGCACCGCGGGCTCTCCGAGCTGGCCATGCGTGCGATGGTCAACGACGGCGCCACCGCCTCCCGCCAGGAACAGCCCTGCACCACCCCCGAGGAGCTGGCCAAGGCGATCGCCGCGCTGCCGCGCATCCGGCCGCCCGAGCCCGAGTTCACCGCTCCGCCGCCGTACCAGAGCCCCGGTTACCGGCAGGGCGCCTATGGCGGCCCTGTGACCCGTCCTCCCGCAGGGCCCGCGGGCACACCCACCGTGACGCCGCCCGCGGCGCCCCCCGCACTGCCCGGACGCGCCGGCAGGCTGCTGAAGTGGGGCGTCTCCGCTCTGCTCATCGCCGCTCTGGGGCTGGGGAGCTGGCAACTGGCCGACACCCTCCTGAAGGGCGGCGAGCCCCCGGCGCCGGACCCCGGACAGAGCGGGATCGAGCAGCAGAAGCAGCCGGAGACCGCTCCCACGGGCAGGCCGGTCGAGATCTCCCTCGCCAAGGACTTCGACCCGTTCGGTGGTGATCCCACCGAGAACAGTGACCAGGTGGGCAACGCGATCGACGGCGACGCGGGCACCTTCTGGCAGACCATGTACTACAACAGCGCGAAGTTCGGGAATCTCAAGGACGGAGTGGGCCTGATCCTCGACCTGGGCGAGTCCCGGCAGATCAGCACCGTCAAGGTCGGCTTCAAGGGCAGCACCTCCGTCGACTTCCTGGCGGCGGACGAGGACACCGCGCAGATGCCCGGCTCGCTGAACGGCTTCAGCAAGGTCAGCAGCGGCTCCGGAACCGAGGTGGAGCTCAAGGCCAAGAAGCCGATCAGGACGCGCTATGTTCTGGTGTGGCTCACCGAACTCCCCCTGACGGAGGAAGGCAACTACCGTGGCCGCATCACGGAGGTCGAGGTCCTCAGCTGACCTGACGTCCGTGGGCACAGCGGACTGAGGAGGGGACCGGCTGGTGGGCGACGATGTGACGGGCGGCGCCGTCGACGGTGCCGGGGACGCGAGAAGCCCCGATGATGCGGACAGAGCCGACGACCGGGAACTCCTCGCCCGCCATGTCGCCGGCGATCCCCAGGCCTTCGGCGAGATCGTGCGCCGTCATCGCGACCGGCTCTGGGCTGTCGCCCTGCGCGTTCTGAGGGACCGGGAGGAAGCCGCCGACGCCGTCCAGGACGCCTTCGTCTCCGCTTACCGAAGCGCCCACACCTTCCAGGGGCGGTCCGCGGTCACCACCTGGCTCCACCGCATCACCGTGAACGCCTGCCTGGACCGCGCGCGCAAGGCGGCCGGCCGCCGCACCTCGCCCATCGCCGAACCCGAGCGCCTGGAACAGCTCCTGGAGCCGCACGAGTCCGCCGCCGTGCCCGCCGAGCGCCGGGACCTTCACCGTCAGCTCATCGCCGCGCTCTCCCAGTTGCCACCGGAGCAGCGGGCGGCACTCGTCCTCGTCGACATGCAGGGCTATCCGGTCGCCGAGGCGGCCCGCGTCCTCGGGGTCGCCGTCGGGACCGTCAAGAGCCGCTGCGCCCGCGGCAGGGCCCGGCTGCTGCCGTTGGTCGGCCATCTACGCTCGGAGAGTCCGGCCGGTGAATCCCGGGCGGGCGCCGGCAGAAGGAACCGGGCGCAGGGGGCATCCGTCCCACCGGCAAGAGGGAAACCAGGCACCGGGGCCGTGAAGGGCGGAGGTGAGCACGCATGACGTCCATGTCTTCCGCGTCGTTCGGCGCTGACGGGCACCCCGAGGTCGACGAGATCTCCGACTTCACCGAGGGGCTGCTCTCTCCGGATCGCTCGGCCGATGTACGCGCCCATCTGTCGGTCTGCGCACTGTGCGCAGACGTACGGACCTCCCTGGAAGAGATCCGCAGCACACTGGGCACCCTTCCGGACCCGGCCCCGATGCCGTCCGATGTGGCAGGCCGCATCGATGCCGCGCTGGCCGCCGAGGCTCTGCTCAGTGCGTCCAGTCCCTCCGGCAGGGAAACCCCGGGCGCTCCGTCCTCGGCATCTTCAGCGGATACGCCGAACGCTGTTTCACGTGAAACGGTCCGCCCCGGCCGCTCCGCGGGCCGGTCTGCCGATCGGCCCGCGGGGCGGCCGCGGGGAGCCGGAGGTCCGGGAAGGACTGGCGGCAGGCGATCGCGCCGCTGGGGCGCCGCCTTGCTCGGCACCGCGGGTGCGGCAGCCCTTCTCACCCTTGGCGCGGTCTTCCTTCCAGGCATGGGGGCGGACTCCTCCGGGGGCATGGACAAGGGTGCGACCATGGACGCGAACGCGGAGAGCGACCGGAGCGATCAGGCACTGGAAGCACGCGTACGGTCCCTGCTGGCCGACAGCGAATCGGGGAAGCAGAAGCAGGAGAGTCAGGGGGGCCTGAGAGAGACGGATCCCGGCTCCCCCGACTTCAGTCTCAAGGCAAGCCCGGGCTCCCCGGGTACGTCCACGACCACCATGCCGCTGTGTGTCCGGGAGGGCGTCGGCCGTGACGTGACTCCTCTGGCCGTCGGTATGAGCGAGTACGAGGGGCGACAGGCGTACATCGTGGTCCTGCCTCATGAGACCGACGGATCCCAGGTGGAGGCCTATGTGGTCGACGCCGACTGCGTCGGCAAGGAGCCTTCCGGCCCCGGCACGGTGCTGACCACCCGTACCTATCCACGCTGAGCGGTGCGCTCAGGCAATACCACGACTGGGAATGCCTGACTCCTAGGATTCGTTGGGCGGGATAGGCCTCCCCAACCCAAGGCGATGCTCCAGACAGGCATCGGCAACCCATCGGCAGACAAGGAAGACTCCGTGAGCGACGTCCGCAACGTGATCATCATCGGCTCCGGGCCGGCGGGATACACCGCAGCGCTCTACACCGCCCGTGCCGCCCTGAAGCCGCTGGTCTTCGAAGGCTCGGTGACCGCCGGCGGCGCGCTGATGAACACCACCGAGGTGGAGAACTTCCCCGGCTTCCGCGACGGCGTCATGGGCCCGGACCTGATGGACAACATGCGCGCCCAGGCCGAGCGGTTCGGCGCCGAGCTCGTCCCCGACGACGTCACCGCCGTCGACCTCGAGGGCGAGATCAAGAGCGTGACCGACTCGGCCGGCACCGTGCACCGGGCGAGGGCGGTCATCGTCGCCACCGGCTCGGCCTACCGCAAGCTCGGCCTGCCCAAGGAGGAGGAGCTGTCCGGCCGCGGGGTGTCCTGGTGCGCCACCTGTGACGGGTTCTTCTTCAAGGGCCAGCACATCGCGGTGGTCGGCGGCGGTGACACCGCCATGGAGGAGGCCACCTTCCTGTCCCGCTTCGCCGAGAAGGTCACCGTCGTCCACCGCCGCGACACCCTGCGGGCCTCCAAGGCCATGCAGGAGCGGGCCTTCGCCGACGAGAAGATCGAGTTCGTGTGGAACAGCGAGGTCGCCGAGCTCCACGAGGACGGCGGCAAGCTGTCCGGGCTGACCCTGCGCGACACCACCACCGGCGCCACCTCCCAGCTGCCGGTGACCGGGCTGTTCATCGCCATCGGCCACGACCCGCGCACCGAGCTGTTCCACGGCCAGCTCAACCTGGACGGCGAGGGCTACCTGACCGTCGACGCGCCGAGCACCCGCACCAACATCCCCGGTGTCTTCGCCGCCGGCGACGTGGTCGACCACACCTACCGCCAGGCCATCACCGCCGCCGGCACCGGCTGCTCCGCCGCCCTGGACGCCGAGCGCTACCTGGCCGCCCTGGTCGACGCCCCGGAGAAGCACCACGCCGAGCCGGAGAAGACCGACGAGGCCGCGGCCGCCGCCGCCCTCTGAGACCACCAACTCCACCCCCGAGAAACAAGGAGATTCACCATGGCCACCGTGACCGCCACCGACGCCACCTTCGAGGAAGTCGTCCTCAAGAGCGACAAGCCGGTCCTGGTCGACTTCTGGGCAGCCTGGTGCGGTCCGTGCCGTCAGATCGCCCCGTCGCTGGAGGCGATCTCGGAGGAGCAGGCCGACAAGCTCACCATCGTCAAGCTCAACATCGACGAGAACCCGGCGACGGCCGCCAAGTACGGGATCATGTCCATCCCGACGATGAACGTCTACCAGGGCGGCGAGGTCGTGAAGACCATCGTCGGCGCCAAGCCCAAGGCCGCCATCGAGCGCGACCTGGCCGACTTCATCGGCTGACGTTTCACGTGGAACAGGCCCGCCCCGTTTCGGGGCGGGCCTGTCGCCTTTCCGCCATCACAGAAATCACAGGGGCCTGAGAGCGGGTTCCTTCTGCACCGCTCCCAACAACCGGTCGATCGCCAGCTCCACATCCTGTTTCCAGGAGAGAGTCGTACGCAGCTCCAACCTCAGCCTGGGGTAGGCATAGTGCGGCCGGACCGTCTTGAAACCCACAGCGAGAAGGTGATCGGCGGGGAGCAGGCAGGCGGGCTCCTTCCACCGGGCGTCCCCGAATGCTTCGATCGCCTTGAATCCCCGCCTCAGCACATCCTTGGCCACGGTCTGCACCATCACCCGGCCCAGCCCCTGCCCCTGGTATCCGGGCATCAGCCAGGCTGTGATCATCTGCACCGCGTCCGGCGAGACAGGACTGGTGGGAAAAGCCGTCGAGCGTGGCACATACGCGGGCGGCGCGTACAGCACGAAGCCCACCGGCACGTCATCGACATAGACGAGCCGTCCGCAGGAACCCCACTCCAGCAGCACCGCCGATATCCAGGCTTCTTTCTCCAGATCGGGCCGGCCCGCCTTCACGGCGGCATCGCCGCTGACAGGGTCGAGCTCCCAGAAGACGCACCTGCGGCAGCGCTTCGGGAGGTCCGGCAGGTTGTCCAGGGTGAGCGGAACGAGTTGACGCCCCATGGAGACATCGTATCCACGGGGCGTCGTACGGCGGTGTTCTCGGCTGTGTCCTCGGTGACTCGGATTCACTCGCCGCTGTCGTCGTCTCCTCGGGCGAGCTGGCGCTCCAGAAGCTGGTTCTCGCCGGGTGCGAACTGGCTCAGAATCCTCTCCAGATCCTCCATCGAGGCGAACTCGACGACGATCTTTCCCTTCCGCTGCCCAAGATCCACCTTGACCCGGGTGTCGAAGCGATCCGAGAGACGGCTCGCCAGATGGTCCAGCGCAGGGGAGACCCGCTTACCGGCCCGTGCCCGAGCCTTGCTCTTTCCCTTCGGCTTGGGGTCCATCACGGTCACGATCTCCTCGACCGCCCGCACCGACAGCCCTTCGGCCACAATGCGGTGGGCGAGACGGTCCTGCTCCTCGGAGTCCTCCACCGACAGCAGCGCACGCGCATGCCCCGCCGACAGCACCCCGGCCGCCACACGGCGCTGCACCGAGGGAGAGAGACGCAGCAATCGGAGCGTGTTGGATACCTGAGGACGCGAGCGGCCGATACGGTCCGCCAGCTGGTCATGGGTGCAGTTGAAGTCCTTCAACAGCTGATCGTAGGCTGCCGCTTCCTCCAGAGGGTTCAGCTGCGCCCGGTGCAGATTCTCCAGCAGGGCGTCCAGGAGGAGCTTCTCGTCCTCCGTAGCCCGGATGATCGCCGGAATCCGCTCCAGACCCGCCTCCCGACAGGCCCGCCAGCGTCGCTCCCCCATGATGAGTTCATACTGCTCCGGCCCCGTCTGCCGAACGACCACCGGCTGCAGGAGGCCTACCTCCTGGATGGAGGTCACCAGTTCCGCCAGAGCGTCCTCATCGAACACCTCACGCGGCTGCCGAGGGTTCGGAGTAATCGCGTCGACGGGTACCTCGGCGAAGTGAGCCCCTGCCGCCTCGCCACTCACGGCGCCGTCCATGGCTTCGGTTTCACGTGAAACACCGCTGCCATGCTGCCGCCCGGCATCACTGGGCAGACCTGTCACCTTGGCCGCAGCCACACCGCGCCCCGGGGTGAGCACCGGGACAGCGGTCGGAGAGGTAGCTCCGTTCTCTCCCACTACGGGGGTGACACTGTCATCCGGTCCCGTCGGCGCCGCGGGGATCAGCGCGCCGAGCCCTCGACCCAGCCCTCTACGTCGTTCCGTCACTGAGTCCCCTCCACCATGTGCTGTTCCTGCTGCTTGTCGGCGCCTCGCAGCGCGATCTCCCGGGCCGCCTCCAGATAGGAGAGCGAGCCGCTGGAACTCGGATCGTAAGTGAGAACCGTCTGCCCGTAGCTGGGCGCTTCCGAGATACGCACCGACCGCGGGATGTTGGTCCGCAGGACCTCCTTGCCGAAGTGTCCTCGCACCTCCTCCGCCACCTGGGAGGCCAGCCGCGTACGGCCGTCGTACATCGTCAGCAGAATCGTCGAGACATGGAGCTTGGGGTTGAGGTGCCCCTTCACCAGCTCGACGTTCCGCAGGAGCTGCCCCAGCCCTTCGAGCGCGTAGTACTCGCACTGGATCGGGATGACCACCTCCGCACCGGCGACCAGCGCGTTGACGGTCAGCAGGCCGAGTGAGGGTGGGCAGTCGATGAAGATGTAGTCCAGCGGCTGCTCGTAAGCGGAGATCGCCTTGTGCAGACGACTCTCTCTCGCAACCAGCGACACCAGCTCGATCTCCGCACCGGCGAGATCGATCGTGGCCGGAGCGCAGAAGAGACCCTCCACCTCCCGCACCGGCTGGACGACGTCGGAAAGCGGCTTGCTGTCCACCAGAACGTCGTAGATCGACGGCACCTCGGCGTGGTGGTCTATCCCCAGGGCGGTGGATGCGTTGCCCTGCGGATCCAGGTCGATCACCAGGACCCGGGCCCCGTGCAGGGCCAGAGAGGCGGCGAGATTGACCGTGGTCGTGGTCTTGCCCACTCCGCCCTTCTGATTGGCGACCACCATCACCCGGGTCTCCTCGGGCCTGGGGAGGCCCTCACCGGCACGGTTCATCGCCTCGACCGCCTGCTGGGCGGCGCGGCCGACGGGGGCGGAGACATCCCCTTCGTACCGGGGGGAGGCGTCCATCGGAGGCGGCGTCTCACTCATCGTTTCACGTGAAACATCCGCCGTTTCAGAACGGGGACCCGGGACCGGATCGGTCATCGGTCCCGCGATATGGCCGTCGGACCGCAACGGTTCACTCTCCTCGACGTCAGGCTCGCAATGAGAAGAGACTGCCATGCTCTCCGGGTCGGGAACCAGCGAGCCCCGCTCACCTGTGGATGAATCCACCTCTGAGCGGGGCTCGGATGGGTCTGACGCGTCAGCCGCGCGCCCTCGACGGATGAATCCATGCAGAAAGCGACGTTTCACGGGAAGCACGATGCATCCACGTTCGCCTGCGAGCGTGACGACACTCCGCATGGCTCGTCTTTGGCGACTCTACGGAGTAACGAAGTCTCTCCGGGAGGCGTACGCCCACCTTCCGAGGATCACCGTCGGCGGCGCGCACTCCGTGAACGACCGGTCCTGGCAGCCTTCGCTTTCTTGGCCGCGAAGCGCACCCCGCCCGGACTCTCGCCGACCTCCACACGCACCACGGTGGCGGCCGGCTCCACCAGGCCCTCACCGATGCGGAGCACCGAGGAGTCCACCGCGCCGAGCTTCTGAAGCGCGGACCGTGCCGCCTTCAGCTCCTCCTCCGCCGTGTCCCCCTTGAGGGCCAGCATCTCGCCGTACGGCCGCAGCAGCGGTACGCCCCAGCCGGCGAGCCGGTCCAGCGGAGCCACGGCCCGGGCCGTCACCACATGCACCGGAGGCAGCGACCCCAGAACCTCCTCGGCCCGGCCCCGCACCACCGACACATGGTCCAGCCCCAGCAGCTCGACGACCTCCTGGAGGAAGGTCGTACGCCGCAGCAGCGGCTCCAGCAGCGTGATCTTCAGGTCCTGCCGTACCAGGGCGAGCGGAACACCCGGCAGGCCTGCGCCGGAGCCGACATCGCAAACCGTCACTCCCTCGGGCACGACCTCGGAGAGCACCGCGCAGTTCAGCAGATGGCGCTCCCACAGCCGGGGTACCTCGCGCGGTCCGATCAGCCCGCGCTTGACCCCGACCTCCGCCAGCAGTTCCGCGTAGCGGACAGCATCGTCGAAGCGGTCACCGAAAACCTCCCGCGCCACCTCGGGCGCGGGAGGAAGGGGCGACGACACGGCGTCCGTCACGGCAGCACGACCACGCAGCGCTGCGGTTCCTCGCCCTCGGACTCGCTGCGCAGCCCTGCCGCGGCCACCGCGTCGTGCACCACCTTGCGCTCGAAGGGTGTCATCGGCTTGAGCTTCACCGGCTCGCCGGTGCGCTGGGCCTCATTGGCCGCCTTGGTGCCCAGCGCCGACAGCTCCTCACGCTTGCGGGCCCGGTAACCGGCGATGTCCAGCATCAGCCGGCTGCGGTCACCGGTCTCGCGGTGCACCGCGAGCCGCGTCAGCTCCTGCAGGGCCTCCAGCACCTCACCGTCCCGGCCGACGAGCTTCTGCAGATCCCGGCTGTCACCGTCGCTGATGATCGAAACGGCGGCGCGGTCGCCCTCGACGTCCATGTCGATGTCGCCGTCGAGATCCGCGATGTCGAGGAGCCCCTCGAGATAGTCGGCCGCGATCTCACCCTCCTGCTCGAGGCGGGTCAGGGTGTCGGTGCCCTCTGCGGTCGTGTCCGTCACGAGTGGACTCCTTCTTACTTCTTGGACGGGTGCTTGGAACGCTGCGAGCCCTTGCGCTGCCCGGGCTTCTTCTTCGACTGCTGCCCGGGCCGCGCCGACGGGGAGTCCTTGGAGGCCTCCTTGCTCAGCGAGGTCTGCTGCCCGGCCGCCTTCTTCGCCTTGGCGTCCGCCTCCGCCTGGGCCGCGGCGGCCTGGCGCTGCGCCTTGGTCATGCGCTTGGGCTGCTGGCGGTTGGCACGGGCGGTCTCGACGGCCTTCCTGGCCTCGACCTCCGCCGGGTCCTCCTTGAGCTTGCCCTTGGCCCGCAGCTTCTCCTGACGCTGCTTGTAGGCCAGCGATCCCGGCGTCGGGTTGCGCTTGATGATGTACATCTGCTGCCCGAGGGTCCACACGTTGGTGGTCAGCCAGTAGACGAGGACACCGACGGGGAAGTTGATGCCGAAGACGGCGAAGATGATCGGGAAGACGTACATCAGCATCTTCTGCTGCTGCATGAACGGAGTCTTCGCCGTCAGGTCGACGTTCTTGGTCATCAGCTGGCGCTGCGTGTAGAACTGCGACGCCGACATCATCAGGATCATGATGACCGTGACCACGCGCACGTCGGTCAGCGAGGCACCCAGCGCCTCGACCTTCTCGGCGCTGTCCATGAAGCGGGTCGCGATCGGGGCCCCGAAGATGCTCGCGTTCCGGGCGCTCTCCACCAGGTCGGCGCCCATGACGCCGACCTCCTGGTTGTTGGCGATCTTGTTCAGCACCTGGTAGAGCGCCAGGAAGAACGGCGACTGCGCGAGAATCGGAAGACAGCTGGAGAGCGGGTTGGTACCCGTCTCCTTGTACAGCTTCATCATCTCTTCCGACTGGCGCTGCCGGTCGTTCTTGTAGCGCTCCTGGATCGCCTTCATCTTCGGCTGGATCGCCTGCATGTTCCGCGTCGCCTTGATCTGCTTCACGAAGAGCGGGATCAGGGCGATGCGGATCACGATCACCAGAGAGACGATGGACAGACCCCAGGCCCAACCGCTGTCCTCGTCGAAGACGAGGCTGTACAGCTTGTGGAACTGGACGATGATCCAGGAAACAGCGGTATACAGAGGACCGAGGATCGTGTCGATCGTGTCCACGAGTCAGGCTCCTTGGGCATTGGACTGAGTCCGGTGCTGCCAGCGGTCACGCATCCGCTGGTGCCAGACCGGATGCTTCCGGGCGGGAACGTGGTCGACCCCGCCGGGCGACCATGGATTGCAGCGCAGAATGCGCCAGGCTGTCAGCGCCGTCCCCTTCACCGCGCCGTGCCGTCGGATGGCTTCGTAGCCGTAGTGCGAACACGACGGGTAGTACCGGCACACCGGACCGAGCAGCGGGCTGATGGTCCACTGGTACAACTTGATCAACCACAGCAGCGGGTATTTCACGACGGGCCTCCAAGCAGCCGCTGCAGCGCGGTGTCCAGATCGCGGGCCAGCCTGTCGTGGTCCGCCTCACCCGCACCGGGCAGCGCCCGTATGACCATCAGGCTACCGGGCGGCAGAACGTCAAGCCTCTCCCGGACCAGATGACGCAGTCGCCGCTTCACGAGGTTGCGAACCACCGCGTTGCCCACTGCCTTGCTCACGACGAAACCCGCACGCGCCGGGGGAGTGGCTCCCCCGGCGGCGTGCGGGTCCGTACGCTCCCCGGAATCGCTCCGGGGCGACGCCCTGCGCAGATGGACGACGAGGAGCGGGCGTCCGGCCCGGCGTCCTCGGCGTACCGCGGCCGCGAAATCCTCGCGCCGCCTCAGCCGGTTCTCGGTGGGCAGCACGTCACGGATCCGCGGTCGGACTCGCCTGGTCGGTCAGGCCGACAGACGGGCGCGGCCCTTGCCGCGGCGGGACGCGAGGATCGCGCGGCCGGCGCGGGTCCGCATACGCAGCCGGAAACCGTGGGTCTTCGCGCGGCGGCGGTTGTTCGGCTGGAAGGTGCGCTTGCTCACTCGGGGCTCCAGGAATGCTTGTGTCTCGTACGAGACGTGTGGGGCGCCGACTGGCTGTCACCGTGCGCCCACGAGTAGCTCGCAACGCCCGAGTGCACCGCTTCTATGATCACCAGGATCTTGCCCATCGGAGGCAGGCGGCAGCAGCCATCGACAACTCGACCTGGTTACGGTACGCGCGCCCGCACCATCAGGTCAAACCAGGGCCGGGCGGGGGGTTCTGTACACAGCCTGTGGACAACGACTTGAACCGCGCACGCCGCGCTGACTACCGTGGCCGAACTTCCGTTTCCTCCCGACCGTCCCAAGCACCACACATGGGTGGGACTGTCGAAGCCCGAACAACCCCACCCAGCGAGTGAGTGAGAGAGCGTGCCCTGTGGCTGACCTACCTGCCGATCTTGCCGCAGTGTGGCCACGCGTGCTGGAGCAGCTCCTCGCCGACGGCCAGGGAGTCGAGGCCAAGGACCAGCGGTGGCTCAAAGACTGCCAGCCCCTGGTGCTGGTCTCCGGCACCGCGCTGCTCGGCGTGCCCAACGAGTACGCGAAGGGCGTACTGGAGGGACGGCTCTCCCCGCTGATCACCGACGCGCTCAGCCGCGAGTGCCAGCAGCCGATCCGCCTGGCGATCACCGTCACCGGACCGGCCCCCGAGCCCCAGGCCCCGGCGCCTCCCGCTCCGCCGGCGTCCCCTGAACCGCCGC
>NZ_JAKMAY010000015.1:0-38185 GCF_022015835.1 Streptomyces sp. ICN903
CCCTCGGCCGGAGCCCTCCGCGCCCGCCCACGCCGCCGTCCCCGTCCCCGCCGCTCCCGTTCCCGCCGTCCCTCCGCAGGGCGGCCCGCGGCAGGGCGGCGGACACTCCGGCCACATGGTCGTGTGCGGCGACAACTCCCTGTCGCAGCGGCTGGTGCGCGAACTCGCCTCCGTCTACGGCCAGAAGGTCACCGTCGTCCTGCCCTCGCTGCGCGGCGGCGACCAGGGCCCGCAGATCGCCGCGCTGGTCGGCGACCGGCACCTGGACGTACGGGCGGTGGAGGCCCAGATACCCGACGACGAGGCGCTGCGGGAGGCGGGCATCGAGCACGCCGCCGCACTGGCGCTGACCTCCGGCGACGACCAGCTCAACATCCACACCGCGCTGCGCGCCCGCCGCATCAACCCCGAACTGCGCCTGGTCATCCGGATGTTCAACCGGACGCTGGGCCGCTATCTGGAGGACCTGCTCGACCGGACCATCGCCGCCCGCGTCCCCGGCCTGGACCAGCGGGCCGTGGACGCCTCCACCACCGTCCTGTCCGACGCGGACACCGCCGCCCCCTCCATGGTGGCGGCGGCCGTGGTCGGCACCAGCAAGGTCATACACGCCGGCGGGCTGCTGCTGCGTGCCAAGGAGCGCACCGTGGGCACAGCGGGCCGCCGCGACCCGCTGTGCACCCTGGCCCTGCTGCCCGACGCCCCGGACTCCGACGAGGGCGACGTCTACACCGACCCCGAGGACCACGACGGCCCCGTGCTGCTGCCCGATCCGCACGAGCTGGAGGGCCTGCCGGACGAGCGCGGCACCGTCGTCCTGGAGGCGATCACCCGCCGTCCCGACCGGGCCGGCGCCCCGGCCCCCCGGGTGCCGAGACTGCCGGTGGGCAGCTTCTTCTCCCGGAAGCTGCGGGCCGCCCTGCTGGGCCTCACCGCGGTGGTCGTCCTGCTCGCCGCCGCGAACTGGTACGTCACCCGCGAGACACCGCTGCACGCCGCCTACATCACCCTGCTCAACGTGATGTCCATCAACGAGCCCGAGCTGGAGGGCAGCACCGGGGAGCAGGTCCTGCAGCTGCTGGGCGGGCTGGCGGGCACCGCGCTGCTGCCGCTGATGTTCGCCGTCGTGCTGGAGAGCTACGGCACCTTCCGCCGGGCCGCCACCCTGCCGCCCCCGCCGCGCGGCATCGAGAGGCACGTCGTCCTGCTGGGCCTGGGCAAGGTCGGCACCCGTGTGCTGGACCAGCTGCTGGAACTGGGCATCCCCGTGGTGTGCATCGAGCGCGACGACGAGGCCCGCGGCATCGCCACCGCCCGCGCGCGCCGGGTGCCGACCCTGATCGCGGACGTCACCGAGGACGGGGTGCTGGAGGAGGCGGGGATAGCGCGCAGCCGCGCCCTGCTGGCGCTGACCAGCGACAGCGGCACCAATCTGGAGGCCACGCTCTACGCCCGCCAGGTCAACCCCGACCTGCGGGTGGTGATGCGCCTGTTCGACGACGAGTTCGCCGCCACCGTCTACCGCACGCTGCGCGACACCTACCCCGGCGCGCAGACCCGCAGCCGCAGCGTCTCGGCGCTGGCGGCCCCGGCCTTCGCGGGCGCCATGATGGGCCGCCAGGTGCTGGGCGCCATCCCCGTGGGCCGCCGGGTGCTGGTCTTCGCCGCGGTCTCGGTGGAGGGCAACCGGCTGCTGGAGGGCCGCACCGTCGGCGAGGCGTTCCGCCCCGGCTCCTGGCGGATCCTGGCCCTGGACACCGCCCCGCCCGACCGCCGCCGCGCCGATCTGGGCTCCCTCACCTCCGGCGCCCGCACCTACACCCTCACCGGCGACCTCGCCTGGCGGCTGCACGACGGCTACGTGCTGACGGCGGGCGACCGCGTGGTGGTGGCCGCCACCCGCGAGGGCCTGGGCGTCCTGCTTTCGGGCGAGGACCCGCGCGGGGCGGACACCGGTGGCGCGAACGGCGCCGGCGGCGCGGGGGCCGGGAGCCCGGCCCCCGCGCCGTGAACCGCGCCGCCGCCCGGCGACGGCGCGGGCTACACCGGGCTGCGCTCCGGTTCCGGTCCGCCCGCCGCCGCCCGGTCCGGGGCCGGAAGGGTGACGCGGATCTTGGACTGGCCGTGCGGGAGCCGCTCCCAGTCGTCCATGAGACGCGCCGTCAGGCCGTGGCTGGCCGCGAGGTCGGTCAGCGTCTCGGTGCGGTAGTAGAAGTCCTCGCGCAGCACGTGGTGCTCGCGGCCCTCGGTGCGGTCGAAGGTGAAGTCGAAGAAGCCGCCCGGGGCGAGGATCCGCCCCACGTTCTCCAGGCACTGGTCGACGACGTCCAGCGGCGAGTGGGAGAAGACGCTGTGGGCGTGGACGACCGTGAAGTGCCCCTCGGGCAGGAAGTCGAAGGTCAGGTCGTCGGCGATCGTCAGGTGGGGCAGCTTGTCCTGGAGCCCGTGGCGCACCACGGTCCGCTTGGCCTCGATCAGTATGTGGGGCGATATGTCGATCCCGTAGTAGTGGCCGGGTTTCAGGTGGTCGATGAACAGCCGGCCGGCCCGCAGGTTGCCGCAGCCGATCTCCAGCATCCGGTCGTCCGGCTTCAGCCCGTGCTCCAGCAGGTAGTCGAACTGCATCTGCCCGATGGCCAGCCACCGCTCGTACGACGGCCTGCCGCCGACCGCCGCCTCCGGACTGCGGGCGGCGTCGGAGGCCATCACGGCCCGGTAGTACCCGATGTGGTCGTCGCGGTACCTCGCCCGCAGCCAGGCGTCGCGGGCGGCCCGGCGCAGATGGGCGGGAACGCGTCCGGGGTGGCCGATCGCGTAGCGCACCTTGTGGGCGAGGGTGGCGCGGTTCCGGGAGAGCCTGGAGTCGGATGGGGTCTTGGTTCCCATGGAGACCTCCGCGTCGCTCGGGGTCGGGCCGGTGGCGCCAGTATGGGCGCGGCGCCCTCGCCGCACCCTCCGGCTGGTCCGATCGGGTGCCCGCCGTGAGCCCCGGGTAAGCCCCCGTCCGGCGGACCGGACAAGGGCATGGCCGCCGGGGCGGCGTGGTACCCGCCCGCTCCAGGTCCCTCCCCCGGCAAGGAAGCAGATCATGATCGTCGTCACCGGAGCCGCCGGACAGCTCGGCCGTCTCACCGTCGAGGCCCTCCTGGAGCGCGGGGTGCCCGCGTCCCGGGTCGTCGCCGCCGTGCGCTCGCCGGGGAAGACCGCCGGCCTCGCCCGGCGGGGCGTGGACGTCCGGGAGGCCGACTACGACCGGCCCGCCACCCTGGCCGCCGCGTTCGAGGACGCCCGGCGGGTGCTGCTGGTCTCCGGCAGCGAGGTCGGCCGCCGTGTCCCGCAGCACCGGGCCGTCATCGACGCCGCCGGGGAGGCCGGGGCGGAGCTGCTGGCCTACACCAGCGTCCTGCACGCCGACACCACCACCGTCCCCGTGGCGCCCGAGCACCGCGAGACCGAGGAGTACCTGCGCGACTCCGGCCTGCCCCACTGCCTGCTGCGCAACGGCTGGTACACGGAGAACTACGAGCAGGCCGCCCGCCAGGGGCTGGAGACCGGGGTGATCGCCGGGGCCGCCGGAGACGGCCGGATCGCGTCCGCCTCCCGCGCCGACTACGCGGCGGCGGCCGCCGCCGTCCTGGCCGACGAGGGAACCGACGGCCACGGGGCCCACACGAACGCCGTGTACGAGCTGTCCGGCGACACCGCCTGGACCATGGCCGACTTCGCCGCCGTCCTCACCGACCTGACCGGCACCGAGGTCGTCTACCGCGACCTGTCGGCGGACGGATACGCCAAGGCACTCACCGGTGCCGGGCTGCCCGAGGGGACGGCCCGGTTCCTCGCCGGGACCGACGCCGCCATCGCCGCGGGCCACCTCGGCGACACCCCCGGCGACCTCTCCCGCCTCATCGGCCGTCCCACCACCCCGCTGCGCGACACCCTCGCAGCCCTCCTCGGGACCTGACCCGCCGCCCGCCGCCCTGTCAGACGGTCTTGCCGGCCGGCCCGCCCGGTCCGGCGGACCCGCCCGAGGCCGGGCGGCCGCCCGGCGGTCAGGCCGTCCTGGGCGGAACCGGACCGGCCCCCGTTCCGCGGTCCTTCACGGAACCGCCCTCCGCATGCGGTCCGGCTCCCGGAGAACCGTCACAGCCCGGCTCGGACATCCGCCCGGAGCCACCTGACGGCCGCGCCGCCCAGGACAGGACCGGGACGGCGCGTCACATCACGACGGGGCGGACGTTGACGCGGCACTAGTTCACGTCCACGTAGTCACCGGAGGAGTTGCTGGCGCCGGTCGTGGTGTTGCCGCTGTAGCGCCAGCGCCAGGTGCCGTCCTGGGAGGCGGTCACCGTCGTCTTCAGGTAGCCGGTACTGCTGGCGGTTACCGACTTGACCGTGCTGTAGGTGCTGGAACCGGCGGGCTTGAACTGCAGCTTCACCAGTCGGCCGCCGTAGTTGTCGTAACGGTGCAGACTCCAGTTGGCGCGCTGCACGGTGCCGGTGACGGTGATGGGCTTGCCCTTGGCGACGGGCTCGGGGGAGGCGTTCATGTTCCGGATGCGCGAGGCACGCTGGAGGCGGACCGTCGCGGAGAGCAGGTCGGTGTCGTAACCGCCGCCCTTCTTGATGGCCGTGCCGAGGGCCTTCCATTCGGTGGCGTCACTGTTGACGAGCTTGTTGCCGTTGCCGCCCGGCATGTCGTCCGGGTCGATGGTCATCGTCTCGTCGCAGTCGCGAAAGGTGTAGCCACCCGCGGAGGACTGACTGCAGCCCCACCGGATCGTGGAGTTCGCGAGCAGATACTCGTTGGTCCCGTAGGTGCCCCGGTACGCCTCGACCCACCAGCTGTCGAGCGTGACGCTGCTCTTCACCGTGTACGTCAACGGGGCCTCGACCTCGGCGCTGATGCCGACGACGATGGGCTTGCCGTTGTTGAGCACGACGTTCGAGAACGAGATGTCGCTGTCGGCCGCGTGCGCGGCCGGCGCCGTGAGCCCCACGCCCACCAGCGCCGTGCTCCCGGCCACCGCTGCGGCGGCCGCGCGCCGCACGGCCGAGGTTCTGTGCCGTTGCGGAGCACCGGTCGATATCGAAGTGATCAATCCCCACCCCTGAGTCGAATGCCTGCGCGCGGGCCGACCGCCCGCTGCGGAAACTGTAGATCACCCAGGGTGTTCGACCGCCTCGCGCGGTAGCCGCCCGGCACGGCCGGGGCGAGCGGGGCCTCAGCGCACCTTGCCGAAGAACACTCGCATGTCGGCCGCCAGGGCGTCCGGCGCGTCCATCGCCAGGAAGTGGTGGCCGCCGGGATTGTCCTCGGGCCAGTGGACGATCGTGTTGTGCCGCTCGGCGAGCCGGCGGAATCCGGGCGGGCCGCTGTAGACGCCGGTGGGCACCGCCTTCTGCCCCTCGGGCCAGCCCAGACCGCCGGGGCTGTCGTACATGGGCCAGGACGAGGACCCCCACGTCCCGGTGAACCAGTACAGGCTCAGGTTGGTCAGGAACAGGTCGCGGTCGATCACCTCCTCCAGCGGTTTGCCGGAGGCGTTGAACTCGTGGAACTTCTGCGCCGTCCAGGCCAGCGCCGCGACCGGGGAGTCGTGCCAGCCGTAGGCGAAGGTCTGCGGCGCGGCGCGCAGCAGCGCGTGGTGGTCCACGCCGTTCATCCAGTCCTGCTTCTGGAACCACTCGTACGCCGCCCGCTCCTCCCGTGTCATGCCGGGGACGTCCTCCTCGGTGGGAAAGCCGAGCCCGCCGATGACGTGGACGCCCGCGACGCGTTCCGGGGCGGCCCTCGCCACCTCGGGCGCGATGTACGCCCCGAGGTCCCCGCCCTGTACGCCGTAGCGGTCGTATCCGAGCCGGTCCATCAGCTCGGCCCAGATCCGCCCCACCCGGGCGGTGGTCCAGCCGGTCTCGCGCGGCGGTTTGGAGAACCCGAAGCCGGGAATGGAGGGCACCACGACGTGGAACGCCCCGGACGGGTCGCCACCGTGCGCGCGGGGGTCGGTGAGGTGCCCGAGGAGATCGGCGAACTCCACGAAGGAGTTCGGCCAGCCGTGCGTGAGCAGGACCGGCAGGGCGCCGGGCTCGGCGGACCGGATGTGCAGGAAGTGGATCTCCTGCCCGCCGACTTCGGTGGTGAACTGCGGAAAGCCGTTCAGCCGCGTCTCCTGGCCGCGCCAGTCGTAGCCCTCGCGCCAGTACTCGGCCACTTCCCTCAGCCATTCCCCGGGAACGCCCCGGCTCCAGCCCTCGCCGGGCAGCCCGCGGGGCAGGCGGGCGCGGGTCAGACGGTCGCGCAGATCGTCCAGGTCCTCCTGGGGGACGTCGATGCGGAAGGGGCGGATCTCCTCGCTGCCCATGGCCTTCTCCTCGTCAGGGGTCCGGCGGGAGTTCCCGCCGGCCGTGCCGACGTTAGACGGCATACAGGTCAGAACCTGTCCCACTTCCGGTGCATGCTGGGTGCCATGACCGACACACCGGCCCGGCTGCTGAGACTGCTGTCCCTGCTCCAGACCCCGCGCGTATGGCCGGGCAGCGAACTCGCCGCCCGGCTGGAGGTCAGCGCCCGCACCGTCCGCCGCGACATCGACCGGCTGCGCGGGCTGGGCTATCCGGTGGAGGCGGCCATGGGCGCCGTGGGCGGCTACCGGCTCGCCGCGGGCAGGGCCATGCCGCCGCTGCTGCTGGATGACGAGGAGGCTGTGGCGGTCGCGGTCGCCCTCAGCACCACCGCCGGGAATCCGGTGAACGGCATCGAGGAGGCGTCGGTGCGGGCCCTGACCAAGCTGGAGCAGGTGCTCCCGTCCCGGCTGCGGCACCGGGTCGGGGCGCTGCGGGCCGCCACGGTCTCCGCTCCGCCCCCGGAGGGCCCGGGTGTGGATCCGCGCGGTCTCGCGGTGCTCGCCGGGGCGGCGGCCGGCCGCGAGCGTCTGCGGTTCTCCTACCGGGCGGGCGACGGCACCATGAGCGCGCGCCTGGTCGAACCGCACCGGCTGGTGGCGGCGGGGCGGCGCTGGTATCTGCTGGCGTACGACGACGAGCGCGGCGACTGGCGGATCTTCCGCATCGACCGGATCACCGACCCCCGCCCGACGGGCGTACGGGTGCCGCCGCGCGAGGTGCCCGGGCGGGACGCTGCCGCGTTCGTCACCCGCAAGCTGCTCTCCCTCGCCCCCACCTACGAGGTCCGGGCCACCCTGCGCCTCCCCGCGGACGAGGCCGCCCGGCGGCTCGGCGCCGCACCGGACGAGATCGAGCCGGTCGACGCCGGCAGCTGCCTGCTGCGCGGGCACGCCGACACCCTCGAGTGGCTGGCGGCCCGGCTGCTCGTGCTGGGCTGCGAGTTCGAGGTGCACGGGCCTCCCGAGCTGGTGGCGCATCTGCGCGAGACCGGCGCCCGCGCCCTTCGCGCCGCGGGGAGCCCGGGCTAGGCTCCCGGGTGGGACACGCCACCGGCGAAGGGGGGCCGCTCCATGAGCGGGACGGGGACCGTGGTCGCGGTCAGCAGCAGCGGTGAGCACTCGTTCACCAAGACCAACCGGGAGAGCGTCACACTGCTCGCCGGACTCGGGGTGGAGGGGGACGCGCACGCCGGACGGACGGTCAGGCACCGATCCCGCGTCGCCAAGGACCCCACCCGGCCGAACCTGCGTCAGGTCCACCTGATCCACGAGGAGCTGTTCGCCGAGGTCGGCGAGGCGGGCTTCGCCGTGGGGCCCGGTGAACTGGGCGAGAACATCACAACCCGCGGCCTCGACCTGCTCGGCCTGCCCACCGGCACACTGCTGCGCATCGGCGCGGAGGCGGTCGTGGAGGTCACCGGCCTGCGCAACCCGTGCCCCCAGATCGACGGCTTCCGGCGGGGCCTGCTCAAGCGGGTCGTGGGCCGTGACGAGGACGGCAACGTGGTGCGCAGGGCCGGGATCATGGGCATCGTGCGGACCGGCGGCGTGGTCCGCCCCGGCGACACGATCGGGGTCGAACTCCCCGCCGAGCCGCACCGCCCGCTGGAGAAGGTCTGACGCCCGGCGCCGAGCAGGGCGGCTCAGCCGGCCCGGCGGCGGGTCAGGACGCGGGTGGTACCGCCGTCGTCCTCGGTGATGTCGCGCACGTGGGCGAAACCGATCCGCTCCAGCAGGGCGAGCGAGGCGGTGTTGGCCGCGTCCACGGTGGCGTGCACCTCCGTCAGGCCCAGGGCCGTGAATCCGTGGGCGACGAGTGCCTCGGCGACCTCCGTGCCCAGACCGCTTCCCCAGGCGGCGGGGGTGAGGGCGTAGACGATCTCGTGGCCGTCGGCGTCGTCGGTCCGCTTGATCTCCGCGTGGCCGACGTAGCGGCCCCCGGCGCGCTCGCGGACGGCCCAGACGTCGAACAGGCCCCGGGCGTAGACCTTGGTGAACACCCGCCCGAACAGGGCGCGGTCCTCGGCCTCGGAGGAGGGCCCGTCCCCCATCCAGCGGGAGACCCGGGTGTCCTGGAACAGCGCGACGAAGTCCTCCTCGTCACCGGGTACGTAGGGCTCCAGGAGCAGGCGCTCGGTACGCAGGGGCGGCGGGAGGGCGGGTGCCGTGCGCGGATCCCGGCCGGGATCGGCGGGTCCGGCCGGTCCGGTCACCGGACGGCCGCCGCGGCGCGGCGCTCGGTGGCGGCGATGGTGGCCGAGCCGACCACGCGGGTGCCGTCGTAGAGGACGACCGCCTGGCCCGGGGCGACACCGCGCACCGGCTCGGCGAAGGCGACGCGCAGCTCGTCGCCGTCCGGACCGCCGACCAGCTCGGCCGTGACCGGCGTCTCGCCGCCGTGGGCGCGCAGCTGGGCGGTGTAGGTGCCCGGCCCGGTGGGCGGGGTGCCGCACCAGCGGGGGCGGATGGCGGTCAGGGCGACCACGTCCAGCGCGGAGGCCGGGCCGACGGTGACGGTGTTGTCCACCGGGGAGATGTCCAGCACGTAGCGCGGCTTGCCGTCGGGGGCGGGGTGGCCGATGCGCAGGCCCTTGCGCTGGCCGACGGTGAAACCGTACGCGCCGTCGTGGGTGCCGAGCTTGTTGCCGTCCTCGTCGAGGATGTCGCCCTCGGCGGTGCCCAGGTGCCGGGCGAGGAAGCCCTGGGTGTCGCCGTCGGCGATGAAGCAGATGTCGTGGCTGTCGGGCTTCTTGGCCACCGCCAGGCCCCGGCGCTCGGCCTCGGCGCGGATCTCCTCCTTGGTGGTGGCGGTGTCGCCGAGGGGGAACATGGCGTGGGCGAGCTGCCGCTCGTCCAGCACGCCCAGCACGTAGCTCTGGTCCTTGGCCGTGTCGGTGGCGCGGTGCAGCTCCCGGGTGCCGTCCTCGCGGACGACGACGGTGGCGTAGTGGCCGGTGCACACCGCGTCGAAGCCCAGCGCCAGGGCCTTGTCCAGCAGCGCGGCGAACTTGATCTTCTCGTTGCAGCGCAGGCAGGGGTTGGGGGTGCGGCCGGCCTCGTACTCGGCGACGAAGTCCTCCACCACGTCCTGGCGGAAGCGCTCGGCCAGGTCCCACACGTAGAAGGGGATGCCGATGACGTCGGCGGCGCGGCGGGCGTCGCGGGAGTCCTCGACCGTGCAGCAGCCGCGGGCGCCGGTGCGGAAGGACTGCGGGTTCGCCGAGAGGGCGAGGTGGACGCCGGTGACGTCGTGGCCGGCCTCCACCGCGCGGGCGGCGGCGACGGCGGAGTCCACGCCGCCGGACATGGCGGCGAGGACGCGGAGGCGGGGGGCGGGGCTGGGCGCACCGGTCGTGTCAGTCATAGCGCCCTCCAGGGTACGGGTCCGGATGCGCGCCGGTGGAACCGTACGGGTGTTCCCGAGCGTTGTGCTCGCCGTGAGCGAGAAAGAAGCCCCCGGACACCGCCGGACGGACGGAAAAGGGCGGCCGGTGGGCCGCCGCGCCCTGCTGGTCGGCGGCGCGGCGGTGGGACTGGGCGCCCTCGGGTACGCGGCCCGCGACGACCTGGCCCGGACGTGGTGGAAGGTGCCGGGCGTGAACCGGCCGCGCACCGAGGGCGAGGTGGACCACCCCGGGGCGGACTGGCTGCCGGCGTCCGAGGCGAACTGGCGGCGGGCCGACCGACCCTACGACTACACCATCGACCGGGTGGTGGTGCACGTCATCCAGGGCCCCTACGCGGTGGCCCTGAAGGTCTTCCAGGACCCGTCCCACCGCGCCGCGACGCACTACGTGGTGCGCACCTCCGACGGGAAGGTGACGCAGATGGTGCGGGAGCTGGACGTGGCGTACCACGCGGGCAACCGCGAGTACAACGAGCGCAGTGTCGGCATCGAGCACGAGGGCTTCGTGGACCGCCCGGAGACGATCACCGACGCCACCTACCGGGCGTCGGCGGCGCTGACGGCCGGGATATGCGACCGGTACGGCCTGCCCCGGGACCGCGAGCACATCGTCGGCCACATCGAGGTGCCCGGCACCGACCACACCGATCCCGGGCCGCACTGGGACTGGGAGCGGTACATGCGGATGGTGCGGGACGTGCCGGTCCGCGAGGACTGACCCGCAAGGGCCGGCCCGCGAGGATCGAGCGGGCCAGGGGCGGGGAGCGTACCGGGGCCGGGCGGGTCTACGACAGCCCGGCGCCGCGGGCGCGCTCCACCGCCGGGCCGATGGCGGCGGCCACCGCGTCCACGTCCGCCCTGGTGGAGGTGTGGCCCAGCGAGAAGCGCAGGGTGCCCCGGGCCAGCTCCGGGTCGGTGCCCGTGGCCAGCAGGACGTGGCTGGGCTGGGCGACGCCGGCGGTGCAGGCCGATCCGGTGGAGCACTCGATGCCCTGGGCGTCCAGCAGGAGCAGCAGCGAGTCGCCCTCGCAGCCGGGGAAGGAGAAGTGCGCGTTGGCGGGCAGCCGCCCGGCCGGGTCGGGGTCGCCGCCCAGGACGGCGTCCGGCACGGCCTCGGTCACGGCGGCCACCAGTGCGTCCCGCAGCGCGCCGATCTCCCGGGCGAATCCCTCGTGCCGTTCGGCCGCCAGCCGTGCGGCGACCGCGAAGGCCGCGACGGCGGGTACGTCGAGGGTGCCGGAGCGCACGTCGCGCTCCTGGCCGCCGCCGTGCAGCAGCGGCGTGGGGGCCCACTGCCTGCCCAGCAGCAGCGCGCCGATGCCGTACGGGCCGCCGATCTTGTGACCGCTGACCGTCATCGCGGCCAGGCCCGAGGCGGCGAAGTCCACCGGCACCTGGCCGACGGCCTGGACGGCGTCCGCGTGCATCGGGATGCCGAACTCGGTGGCGATCGCGGCCAGTTCGGCCGTGGGCTGGAGGGTGCCGATCTCGTTGTTGGCCCACATCACGGTGATCAGGGCGACGTCCTCGGGCTTTTCCTCCACCGCCTCGCGCAGCGCCTCGGGGTGGACCCGTCCCAGGGAGTCGACCGGCAGCCACTGCACCCGGGCGCCCTCGTGGTCGGCGAGCCAGTGGACGGCGTCGAGGACCGCGTGGTGCTCCACGGGGCTGGCCAGGACGCGGGTGCGGACGGGGTCGGCCGCGCGCCGGGCCCAGTACAGGCCCTTGACGGCGAGGTTGTCGGCCTCGGTGCCGCCGGAGGTGAGGACCACCTCGCTCGGCCGGGCGCCCAGCGCCGCGGCGAGGGCCTCGCGCCCCTCCTCCACCGTGCGGCGGGCCCGCCTTCCTGCCGCGTGGAGGGAGGAGGCGTTGCCGACGAGGCCGAGCTGGGCGGTCATCGCCTGCACCGCCTCCGGAAGCATGGGGGTGGTGGCGGCGTGGTCAAGGTAGGCCATGGTTAACCGATTCTACGAGCCGCCCGGCCCGGGACGAGAGCGAGGACCGGCCAGTCGGCCGGTCCTCGTTCCTCCCGTCCCGCCCTGCCCGGGGGCCGCGGAGACGGACGGGACTCCTCGGACGTTCCCGGAAGTCCTCGGAACGCCCTCGGAACGTCTTCGGAACGTCCTCAGTCCACCTTGTGCTCGGCCTGGAACATCCAGTGGTGCTTCTCGAGGTCGGCGATGATCGAGATGAGGATGTCCTGGGTCACCGGGTCGGGCTTCTCCGTGGCGTCCATGCGCTCGCGCATCCGGTTCACCACCGAGGCCAGCGCGCCGACCATGACCTCGACGGCCTTGTCGTCCTGGTGCCAGCCGCTGTCCACCCCGGTGATGCCGCTGCCGGAGGCGAGGGCGGAGGCGCGGCCGTCGGGGGCCAGGCCCAGGGCCGCGGCGCGCTCGGCGACGGTGTCGGAGTAGGTGCGCGCGGTCTCCACGACCTCGTCGAGCTGGAGGTGGATGGAGCGGAACCGCGGTCCGATCACGGTCCAGTGGACCTGCTTGGCCACCAGCGACAGGTCGACCAGGTCCACCAGTGCGCCCTGCAGCGCCTCTCCGACGACCTTGAGGTCCTGGTCGGGCAGTGTGCTCTTCACGGCGTACATCCGTTGACCACCTTCACTTCTCTCACGGGGGGCTTTGCCGCGTATGGCGTTATTCGCGTTTTCCGTCCCTTTTCAGGCTACCCGTGAAGGGCTCCGCCACTCCCGTGCCGCCGGCCCCGCCCGTCCGGTCGCGCACCGCGTTCGCGCCGGTCACGGCGGGTGCCGGGGCATCGGGGTGACGTCATCACGTGTGCCCCGCGCCGCCCGCCGCATGCGGCAGCGGCCCCGGCCCCCTCGATGAGGGGGCCGGGGCCGCTGATCGCGCGACGGAGGCGGTCCGGTCCGCGCTCGGACCGGCGGAGACCGGACCGGCGGGGCTCGGACCGGCAGGGCTCAGACCGGCAGGGCGCGGGCGAGCTGCCGGGACTGGGCGACCAGCCGGTCCTCGCTGTCCCAGACGTCGGCGTCCTCCTCCAGGAAGCCGCCGGCCAGGTTGCGGGTGGTGATCGCCACCCTCACCGGCCCGGGGGCCGGGCGGCGGCGGACGTGGACGGTCAGCTCCACCGTCGGCACCCAGCCGGACAGGCCCAGCTCGAAGGCGGTGGGCGGCAGGGCGTCCACCGCCAGCAGCAGGGAGAGCGGGTCGTGGTCGCGGCCGTCGGCCAGCCCGAACCAGCCGCGCATCTCACCGCGCCCGCTGGGCGCGCCGACCGCCCAGCCGACGGTGGCCGGGTCCAGGCGCAGGTCGACCTGGTGGATGATGGGCGGAACGGCGGACGGGTCCATGCCGTCCCGGGCCCCGAGGCAGCTCTCGTACGGCGGGATCTGCGGCGGCTTGGCGCTGGTACGGACGTCGTCGGGCAGCGCGGCCAGGTCCCCGTAGCTCGCCAGCACTCGGATGCGCTCGACCTCCCGCCCGTCCTCGTCCCGCTGGAACAGGGAGGCGGCGCCGGTGGACAGGGTGCGGCCGGCGCGTACGGCGGTGGTGCGCACGGTCGCCGGGCCGGGCCGGGAGGCGGTGAGGTAGTGCGCGGTGATGGTGAAGGGGTCGGGGTGCGGCAGTGCGTCGCCGAGGGCCCGGCCGAGCAGGGCCAGCAGGTAGCCGCCGTTGACGGCGTGCCCGATGGTCCACTGGGCGGAGAGTTCGGCGCCGTAGACGCCCTCCCCCTGTGCTGTGACGGCCGTGTCGCGATCGAACGCGCTGGTACCGATGGTTGCCTCGGTCATGGCAGTACACGGTACAGGTTTTTATTACCGGCTAGTAGCCAAGTCTCGGCAGGGCCTTCCCTCGCCTGCCCAAGCCTCCGCTCAGCTCCCCTCCTCGTTCTCCTCGGTCCGCCTGCTGCGGCGGTGCCAGGCCCTCGGCGCGCGCCAGTTGTAACGCAGTGCCAGCAGCCGCAGGACGAAGGCGAGGGCCGCCGCCGCACCGCTGGTCACCCCGTTCAGCTCCCCGGCCTTGATCAGCAGCGCCACCGCCGCCGCCCCGACGACGGCCGGCACGGCGTAGACCTCCCGGTCCCAGCGCAGCAGCGAGGGCACCTCGTTGGCCAGGACGTCGCGCAGCACGCCGCCGCCGGCGGCCGTGGCCAGCCCCATGACGACCGAGGCGGTCAGGCCGAGCCCGTAGGCATGCGCCTTGACCGTGCCGGTGACGCAGAACAGGCCGAGCCCGGCCGCGTCGAAGACCATCACCGCCCGGTTGATCCGCTCCACCTGCGGATGGAGGAAGAAGACCAGCACCGTGGCGGCCAGCGGGGTCAGCAGGTAGCCGAGGTCGGTGAAGGCGGCCGGGGGCACCGCCCCGATCACCAGGTCCCGGAAGAGCCCGCCGCCCAGCCCGGTGACCGAGGCGAGCAGCGCCATGCCGACGACGTCGAAGTTCTTGCGGACGGCGAGCAGCGCGCCGGAGACGGCGAAGACGAAGATCCCGGCCAGGTCGAGCCAGTGCTGGACGGAAGGGGTGAACAGATCCACCCCCCGGTTGTAACAGGTGCCGCATGCGCCGCACCGCCCGCCTCCGCGCCCATCGGGCGGGAGGCGGGCGGTGCGGGGGCGGTACGCGGCGCCCGGGGCGCCGGAGGGCGCGGCGCGCGGCTCACTCGGCCGCGGTCGCGGCCTTCTCCGTCTCCACGGCCCCGGCCTCGGCCGGCTCGGAGTGCTCGGCGTGCCCGCCGTGTCCGTCGTGCCCCTCGTGGCCGGCCGGGACGACCTGGGCCGCGTTGTGCGTGGGGCTGATCCGGCCGTCGGCGATCTCCTCGGCCCAGTGGCAGGCCACCCTGTGCCCGCCCCCCAGGTCACGCAGCTCGGGACGGTCGGTCGCGCAGAGCGTGTCCTGCTTCCACGGGCAGCGGGTGTGGAAGCGGCAGCCCGCCGGCGGATTCGCCGGGGAGGGCAGGTCGCCGGTGAGCAGGATGCGCTCGCGGTTGTCCTCGACCTCCGGGTCGGGCACCGGCACGGCCGACATCAGCGCCCGGGTGTACGGGTGCCGGGGCTCGGCGTACAGCGTGTCGCTGGGCGCCTCCTCCACCAGCGAGCCCAGGTACATCACCCCGACGACGTCGGAGATGTGCCGCACCACGGCCAGGTCGTGGGCGATGACCACATAGGTCAGCCCCATCTCCTTCTGGAGTTCCTCCAGCAGGTTGATCACCTGTGCCTGGATGGAGACGTCCAGCGCGGAGACCGGCTCGTCGCAGATGATCACGTCCGGTTCCAGGACCAGCGCACGGGCGATGCCGATGCGCTGGCGCTGCCCGCCGGAGAACTCGTGCGGGTAGCGGGAGAGCGCGTTGGCCGGCAGCCCGACCCTCGCCAGGATCTTCCGGATCCTCTCGCGGCGCTCGGCCTGGTCCGCGCCGATGCCGTGGGCCTCCATGCCCTCGGAGAGGATCGACTCGATGTTCTGCCGGGGGTTGAGGCTGCCCAGCGGGTCCTGGAAGACCATCTGGAGCCGGCGGCGGAAGCGGCGCATCTCCTCGTCCGGCAGCTTCGCCAGATCGGTGCCGTCGAAGACGACCTCGCCGTCGGTGATGTCCACCAGCCGCAGGACCGCCCGACCCAGCGTGGTCTTGCCGCAGCCCGACTCGCCCACCAGGCCGTACGTCTGGCCGGGCTCGACGGAGAGCGACACGCCGTCCACGGCGTAGACGTGGCCGACCGTGCGGTCGAAGAGGATGCCCTTCTTCACCGGGAAGTGGACCTTCACACCGTTCAGTTGGAGCAGGCTCATGCTCCGGCCTCCTTCTCGGCCGTGCCGGCCGTGCCGACCGCCGCGTCCTTCTCCGCCGGTCCGGTCTTCTCCACCGGCTCGTCCCCCGCGGACCCGCCGTCGGCCCCGGCATCGGCGCCGGGCACCTCGTCCGGCTCGGGCAGCGCGGACTCGCGCAGGTCGGCGGCGCCCCCGGAGAGCACCGGGTTGACGCACCGCACCTGGTGTCCGGGCTTGCGGGGCTCGCCCAGCGCCGGGGTGCCCTGCAGGCACTCCAGCGTGTAGTGGTCGCACCGGGGGGCGAAGGCGCAGCCGTCCGCCCAGGCGATCGTGTCGTTGATGGACCCGCGCACCGGCCTCAGCGGCTCGCCGCGCGGCGCGTCGAGCCGGGGGATGGACCCCAGCAGCCCGTTGGCGTACGGGTGGGTCGGCGCCTCGAACAGCTCGCGCCGCTCGGCGGACTCCACCACCTTGCCCGCGTAGAGCACGTTGACCTGGTCGCACAGACCGGCGACCACACCCAGGTCGTGAGTGATCATCAGCAGGGCGGTGCCCTCTTCGTCGACCAGTTCCTTGAGCAGCTCCAGGATCTGGGCCTGGATCGTCACGTCCAGCGCGGTGGTCGGCTCGTCGGCGATCAGCAGCCGCGGCGCGCAGGCCACCGCCATGGCGATCAGAGCGCGCTGGCGCATGCCGCCGGAGAGCTGGTGCGGGTACTCCTTCAGGCGCCGGGCGGGGTCGGGGATGCCGACCCGGTCCAGCAGCGAGGCGGCCTCCTTGCGGGCGGCCTCGCCCTTCATTCCCCGGTGCCGGGCCAGGATCTCGGTGACCTGGACCCCGATGGGCACCACCGGGTTCAGCGAGGACAGCGGATCCTGGAAGATCATCGCCATCTGCGAGCCGCGCAGGTCGCGCATCCTCTTCGGGCTCAGGGTCAGCAGGTCGGTGCCGTCGAATTCGGCACGGCCGCCGGTCCTCACGCCCCTGGAGGGCAGCAGTCCCATCAGGGCCAGCGAGGTGACGGACTTGCCGCAGCCCGACTCGCCGACCAGGCCGACGACCTGGCCCTGGTCGACGTCGAAGGACACTCCCGACACGGCCTTCACGTCGCGGCGGCCGCGCTGGGTGAAGGTGACGGTCAGTTCGTCCACGGAAAGCAGGGCCATGTGATCAACTCCGCAGTTTCGGGTCGAGGGCTTCCCGCATCGCCTCGCCCAGCAGGGTGAAGCCGAGCGCGGTGACGATGATGCCCAGCGCGGGGTAGATCGCGAGCATCGGTGCGCTGTCGAAGTAGTCCTGCGCCTGGGCCAGCATGACCCCCCACTCCGGTTCGGCGGCGTCGGGGTTGCCCAGGCCGAGGTAGGACAGCGCCGCCGCCTCGATGATGGCGGTGGCCAGGCTCAGGGTGGCCTGGACGATCACCGGGCTCAGCGAGTTGGGCAGCACATGGCCGAGCGCGATGCGCCGCTTGCGCACTCCGAGCGCCTGGGCGGCCAGCACGTAGTCCGAGCCGCCCTGCGCCAGCATGGCACCGCGCAGCAGCCGGGCGAAGATGGGGATCTGCACCACGCCCACCGCGATCATCACGGTGGTCAGGGACTGGCCCAGGACCGCCGCGACGGACACGGCCAGCAGCAGCGAGGGCAGCGCCAGCATGATGTCGATGACGCGCATCACGGCGGTGTCGATCCGGCGGCCGGTCCTGCCGCCCAGCACCAGGGCGGCGCCCGAGGCGCCGCCGATCAGCGCGCCGACGGTGAAGCCCAGCAGCGTGGCGACGATGCCGACCAGCAGGGTCTGGCGGGCTCCCACCAGTATCCGGGAGAACTCGTCGCGGGCCAGGTGGTCCAGGCCGAGCCAGTTCTCGGCGCGGGGGCCGACGAAGACGTTCTGGTTGGTGAGGACCTCACCGCGCCACAGCTGCGCGGTGGGGCTGTACGGGGCGACCCACGGGCCCAGGATCGCGACCACCACGAACACACCGATGATGCACGCGCCGATCACGGCCATCTTGCTGGCCTTGAGCCTGCGCCAGGCCTCGACCCACAGACTGGCGCCCGTGGAGGTCTCGGTGGAGGCGGTGAGCTCGGCGAGCCGGTCGATCTTGTCGGTCTTGGTGCTCATCAGTGCACCCGCACTCTCGGGTCGATAAGGCTGTAGGCGAGGTCAACCAGCAGGTTGATGACGACGTACGCAGCCGCGATGAACATGATGAAACCCACCAGGACCGGGTAGTCGCGCTCGTCGATGGCGGTCTTGATGAACGAGCCGATGCCGCCGAAGGCGAAGACCGACTCGGTGAGCACCGCGCCCGACAGCAGGCCGCCGGTGAGCAGGCCGACGGCGGTGACGATCGGCAGCAGCGCGTTGCGCAGCACGTGGCGGCCGCGCACCACCTGGCGGCTCAGGCCCTTGGACTCGGCGGTGCGCACGTAGTCCTCGCCGAGCACCTCCAGCACGCTGGCCCGGGTCATACGGGTGATGATGGCCAGCGGGATCGAGGAGAGCGCCAGAGCGGGGAGCACCAGGTGCCTCACCGCGTCCCAGGCCGCGTCGAACTCGCCGGTGAGGATGCCGTCCAGGACGTAGAAGCCGGTGACCTCGGTGGCGTCGATGCCGGTGGTCTGGCGTCCGTAGCTGGGGAACCAGCCGAGCTTGACGGCGAAGAGCGCCTTGAGCAGGAAGGCCAGGAAGAACACCGGGATGCAGATGCCCACCAGGGAGCCGGAGACCGCGGTGACGTCCAGCCAGCTGCCGCGCCGGCGGGCGGCGAAGTAGCCCAGCGGCACACCGACGGCGATGGCGATGATCATGGCCGAGATGCCGAGCTCAACCGTGGCGGGGAACGCCCGGGTGAACTCGTCCCACACCGGCTGGCCGGTCTGGGTGGAGACTCCCAGGTCCAGTTCGGACAGCCGCTTGAGGAAGCGGCCGTACTGGACCCACACGGGCTGGTCGAGCCCGAGGGCCGCCTCGATGCGGGCCCTGTCCGCCTCGGTCGCACGCTCGCCGAGCATGGCCGCAGCGGGTCCGCCGGGCAGCCGGTTCAGCCAGATGAACAGCAGAACGGACAGGCCCAGCAGGGTGGGTATCAGTTGGAGCAGTCTTCGTACGACGAGACGCAACACCCCGCGATGCCCCTTTCTTGGTCCTCATGGGCAGGTCCGCCCGGCCACTTCGGATGCCGTGGCCGGGCGGACCTGCGCGCGGTCATGCGTTTACTTGAAGGAGACCTCTGCGAAGTTCTCCTGCGTCAGCGGGGAGACCTTCGGGGGGTTGACGTCCTTGGCGAACGCGATGGAGGGCGGGGAGGAGGAGACCGGGACGCCCGGGATGTACTCCATGATGGCCTCGTTGGCCTTCTTGTACAGCTCCACCCGCTTGGCGACGTCCGGCTCGGCGCTGGACTTCTTCACCGCGTCGAAGACCTTGTCGTCGCGGAAGCCCCACTGCTTGTCGTAGCCGGCGAACCAGGTGCCGATGAAGTTGTAGGCGTCGTTGAAGTCACCGGTCCAGCCCAGCAGGTGCAGGTCGCAGGTGCCGGCCTCGGTGGCGTCGATGTAGTCCGGGGCCCACTTCATGGGCTTGGGCTGGACCTTGACACCGGCCTTCTCCAGGTCGGCCTTCATCAGCTCGAACATGTCGGCCGGGGCGGGCATGTACGGGCGGGTGACCTCGGTCGGGTAGCAGAAGGTGACCTCGAGGTTCTCCTCGCCGGCCTTCTTCAGCAGGTCCTCGGCCTTCTTCGTGCTGAACTCGTAGGTGGGGACCTTGTCGGAGTAGCCGTCGACGGTGTCCGGCATGAACTGGGTGGCCACCACGCCGCCCTCGGGCAGCTGCGTCTTGACGATGTTCTCGCGGTCGATGGCGTGGGTGATCGCCTGACGGACGTCCTTCTTCTCCAGGGCCTTGTTCGCCTCCTGCGACATGCCCATGTAGAAGATGTTGAACACGCCGCGGACCGGGACCTGGAAGCCCTCCTTCTCCAGGGTCTTCACATCCGAGGGCGCGACCAGGTCGTAGCCGTGGATGTTGCCGGCCTGCAGCGCCTGGCGGCGTGCGGACTCCTCGGCGATGGTGCGGAAGACCAGCTTCTCGACGCCGGCCTTCTCACCCCAGTAGTCGTCGAACCGCTCGAGGGTGATCTCCTTGTTGCCCTTGTCCCACTCGGTGATCCGGAAGGGACCGGTGCCCGCGACGGTGCCGGCCTCCTGGCTGTACTTGGGGTAGGAGATGGTGTCGCCCTCGCCGCTCAGCTCCTGCTTCTTGTAGGCGTCGATGGCCTTCGGGGAGTGGATGGCCAGCGCCTGGAGCGAGAAGCCGCCGGGCAGGTTGGCGGTGGACTCGTGCACGCTGATGACGGCGGTGTGCTCGTCCTTCGCCTCGCAGCCCTTGTAGTTGGCCTCGGGCGTGTCCTTGTGCTCGTTCTTCGCGAAGCCGCCGAAGATCTTCTGCCAGTAGTAGGAGACCGCGCTCTCCTGGTACGTACCGGTCCAGTTGAACCAGTGGTCGTAGTTCTTGCACACCGCCTCGGCGGTGAGCTTCTCGCCGTCGTGGAACTTCACGCCCTTGCGGAGGTTGAAGGTCCACTCGGTGCCGGCCTCGTTGGCGTCCCACGACTCGGCGAGGCCACCGACCAGCTCGGTGCCGCCCGGCTCGTGCTCGATCAGCGCCTCGAAGGCCTGGCGGGTGACCCGGAACGTCTCACCGTCACTGGCCAGCGCCGGGTCCAGAGAGCCCGGGTCTCCGGCGGCGCCGAAGACGAAGGTGTCGCCACCCTTGCCTTCGTCCTTCTCGCCTCGTTCACTGGCACATCCAGTGGCGATCACACCAACCGCGAGGGTCGCCGCGATCGTCTGGACGACCCTGGAACCGGTTATTCGCATGTTCCACCTCAGGGGTCGGTGACGGTTTGACTGCTGGTCGCCCGAACAGTACTGCGCCCAACCATCGGTGTGAACTGTCCGCATGTCGGTGATATAGACCTGAGACCCTGGCACCCGAAACAGCGACAGTGCAGGTCAAAGCATTGATACCGGACGAAACCACCGGTCGCCGACGAGGTGGGGACGGCGCCGGAGGGGCCGTGTCAGTAGGGGCGGGGGTAGCCGTAACCGTGCCCGGGGGCCGCCGCCGGGGCGGCGGCATGGGCGTCGCGGTTGAAGAACGGACGGGAGTTGGCCCGCAGCCACATGGCGACCGGGTCGTACTCGTCCGACATCGACACCGTGGACACCGCCAGTCCGTCCGGGACCGCGGCCACCGACTGCCGCATCATCGAGTGCACCGACTCCACCGCCTCCGGCGCGGAGTCGTACAGGTCGAGCCCGATCACCAGCCGCGGCGCGCCCAGGGCGGGCTGCACCCAGGCCCGGCGCAGAGTGCGCACGGCGGGCGTGCGGTGGGCGTTGTGCACCAGCTGGGCGTAGAAGTGCGGTACGTCCACGGTCGGTTCGCCGATGCGCAGGGGCCCGGCCGGCAGCCTCTCCAGCCCGCCCGCGATCCGGCGCAGGTCCAGCCAGGGGATGCCCACGCCGCCGCCGGGCGCGTGCGGGTTGAGCCACAGCCCCCAGCGGTCGGGGAAGAGGGCGGCGGCGATGTCGCGCCCGCCGACCACCTCGTGGGCCCTGGTCCAGCCGGAGGCCGTCAGCTCGTGCTCGGAGGTCACACAGGGCGCGTAGCCGTGCCCGGCGACCTCCATGTTCCCGTACTGGGCGTCGGGGGAGCCGGCCCGGCCGTGCCAGAGCAGCATCCACACCCGGCCGGAGGCGAGGGCACCCAACAGCGCTTCATAGGTGTCGTACCGCCCGGGCGCCACCTGCCGCAGCAGCTGCTCAACGCTTCCACCCGCGCTCACGTGGGCCGCCCCTTCTCGCGTCGTCCTCGCTCACCGGGCCGCGCGCGCGTCCCGTCCCGACATCCAACCAGCTTACGGTCCGCACCCGACAGGGTCCGGACCACTCGGCCGTTTCCGGGCAGGGGCGAGCGGGTCGGACACCCGGGCGCGGCCGCCCGGGCCGCGCGGGACCCGGGCGGCCCGGGGGGTCAGTACGGCCGGCCCTGGCGGTCGTAGAAGGGCCGCACGCACTGGCGCATCCAGTCCACGACCGGGTCCTGGGCCGCGTCCAGCAGCACCATCTGCACCGGCCACCGCACCGGCTCCCGGCCCAGCGCGCGGCCGAGCGCGTCGTGCGCCGCCGCACGGGCCTGCGGATCCAGCAGGTCCAGCTCCACTCCGACGAAGAGCGCGGGCGGGTCGCCCTCGACGCTCGCCAGGCCGCGGCGCGCGGTGCGTACCTGCGGCAGCACCGCGAACTCCCCGGCCGCGGCGGCCAGGAAGTCCACCGGCTCCTCCTGCCAGTCGGGCTCGAAGAGCCGGACCCGGGCGCCGCTCGCCATCCCCGGGATCCCCTCGGACCCGCCCTCGCGGCACAGTTCGGCCACGGCCTCCGGGGGCAGGGGGACACCGACGGTGCCGTCCGGGTTGACCGCGATGCCCACCTGCGGCGGCAGGCCGCGGGCGAACTCCCGCGCGGGCGCGACGGCGAAGGGCAGATGCGAGCCGGCGCACTGCCGGAACTGCTGCTCGGAGCTGAAGACGGGCACATAGGGCGCCCCGTCGAGCTGGATCGTGGGCAGGTCGAGGTTGGGGCTGGCCGGTGAGCCGCCCTCGGGCAGCGGCACCCACAGACTGCTGCGGCCGAGCACCTCCAGCAGCCGGGCGCCCGCTCCCGGGGCGCCGAGGGAGGCGGCGAGGGTCTCCTCCAGCTCGTTGCCGGGCCAGCCGCCGCCGTGCCCCGGTCCGTACTGCTGCGGGATGGTCATGGGAAAACCCTATCGGCACCGGGCGGGTGCGCCCCCGCCGCCGGCAGCGCCCGCTCTCACGGGGGCGCGGGGCGCGCGGGCATCGGACCCGGGCGCCGGGCGCCGGGCGTCAGTCGAACACCACCCCGCGCAGCGCCCCCGCCGCTCCCCGGTCCAGCAGCACCGACGCGACACAGCCCCTGGGCAGCCGCCCGGCCTCCGCGTCCGCCACCAGCCGGCGCACCGCCCGCCGGTGCCGGGCGAAGGCGTACGCCGACACTCCGCGCCCCCGCTCCGCCTGCCCGGCCAGCGCCACCTCGGGCGGCACGTCCAGCAGCAGCAGGTGGACGGCCCGCCCGCGCCGCCGCGCGTCCCGGGCCAGCCAGCGGCGCACCCAGCCCTGGGCCCCGCAGTCGTGCACCACCACACCGGCGCCCGAGGCCAGGGCCCGCCACAGCGCGAGGTAGTGCGCGATCCTCACCAGCGGGCGGTAGACCGCGTACGGCAGCCGGGCGGGCATCCGCCGCTCCCAGCGCTCCCGCATGTCCTGGGAGTCGATCCGCACCACCGCGTCGCCCTCGGCGACCACGCGGCGGATCAGGGTGGACTTGCCGCTGCCCGGCAGCCCCGAGACGACCACCCGGTCACCCGCGGGGAAGCGCAGGATCCGCACCGCCGCGGTGCCGCGCAGATCGCGTCCGCCGGCTCCTCCCGCTCCCCGCGGTACCGCCGCGGACGCCGCTGCCGGTACCGCCGCGGGCACCGCCTTCTTCGGCGTCGCCCTGCGCCGGGGCGGCGCTCCGCCCTGTGCCGTACAAGCACTCTCCAGGCTGCTCACCGGATACGCCCTCCCCGCTTTCGCGCCGCGTGCTCGCGGCGTCACCCTGAGCGTGTCAAGAAGGACGACGGCGGACAAGACGGCAGCTCACCAGGTGTGTCACGGTGCCGTACCCGTCACGTCACCCCTCTCGTCCCGGACGCGGCGGCACGGCTTCGCGCCCGCCCGGGGGCGGTGCGCGCCGGGCGTGCGATGATGAGCGGGTCAACTGCATACCGGCCGATCGAGTCCGCACGGGAGAGTTCCCGGAAAACGCTGGTCACGACGGTTTCCGGGGCGCCGAAGGAGCAAGTCCTCCCTTGAATCTCTCAGGCCCCGATACCGTGTGGACGAGGCAGATCTGAAAAGCGGGCGGCCCCCGAGCGGAGCCGTCCCACCCAAGGTGCAAGCCGTGGCCCGCCCGTGCGGACTCGTGGCGAACCTCTCAGGTTCCGATGACAGATGGGGAGGACGTGTCCTTCCCGCCGTCCTCGTACGACATCGCCACCTCGCCTGGGAGCTTGCCGACCATGAGTGATTCCCCCCGCCGTACCGCCCTCGACGCCGTGCACCGCGCCCTGGGCGCGACCATGACGGACTTCGCGGGCTGGGACATGCCGCTGCGCTACGGCAGCGAGCGCGACGAGCACAACGCCGTGCGCACCCGCGCCGGCCTGTTCGACCTGAGCCACATGGGCGAGATCGCCGTCACCGGCCCGCAGGCCGGCGAGCTGCTGGACCGCGCCCTGGTCGGCCACCTGTCCGCCGTCGCCGTGGGCCGGGCGCGCTACACCATGATCTGCGACGAGTCCGGCGGCATCCTCGACGACCTGATCGTCTACCGGCTGGGCGACGAGGAGTACCTGGTCGTCGCCAACGCCTCCAACGCCCAGGTGGTGCTGGACGCCCTCACCGAGCGGCTCGGCGCCTCCGGTCTCACCGGCGCCGCCGTGCGCGACGACCGCGACGCCTACGCCCTCCTGGCCGTCCAGGGTCCCCGGGCGGCCGCCGTCCTGTCGAAGGTCACCGACGCCGACCTCGACGGCCTGAAGTACTACGCCGGGCTGCCCGGCACGGTGGCGGGCGTGGAGACGCTGATCGCCCGCACCGGCTACACCGGCGAGGACGGCTTCGAGCTGTTCGTCGCCCCCGGCGACGCCGAGGCGCTGTGGCGGGCGCTGACCGGGGCCGGCGCGGACGAGGGCCTGGTGCCGTGCGGGCTGTCCTGCCGCGACACGCTGCGGCTGGAGGCGGGCATGCCGCTGTACGGGCACGAGCTGACCCGCTCCACCACCCCCTTCGACGCCGGGCTCGGCCGCGTGGTGAAGTTCGACAAGCCCGGCGACTTCACCGGCCGCACCGCCCTGGAGGCCGCCGCCGCGCGGGCCGCCGAGAACCCGCCGCGCAAGCTGGTCGGCCTGGTCGCCGCCGGCCGCCGGGTGCCGCGCGCCGGGTACGCGGTGGTCGGCGCGGACGGCTCGGTGATCGGCGAGGTCACCTCCGGGGCCCCCTCCCCCACGCTGGGCAGGCCGATCGCCATGGCGTACGTGGACGCCGCCCACGCCGCCCCGGGCACCGGGGGTGTGGCGGTGGACATCCGCGGTACGCATGAGCCCTACGAGGTCGTCGCGCTGCCGTTCTACCGGCGCGAGCGCTGACGGCCCCGGCCGCTCCGTACCACCGGCCGTACCGCCCGTACCGCCCACCAGCCGCACCGCCCGACCGACCGCTTGCCGCACCACCGGCCCGGGACACCGTCCCACCTGGCAAGACCCGTTTCTCACACCACACCCCTGATCAGGAGAATCACGCCATGAGCAACCCCCAGCAGCTGCGCTACAGCAAGGAGCACGAGTGGCTGTCGGCCGCCGAGGACGGCGTCTCGACGATCGGCATCACCGAGCACGCGGCGAACGCGCTCGGCGACGTCGTCTTCGTGCAGCTCCCTGAGGTCGGCGACACGGTCACCGCGGGCGAGACCTGCGGTGAACTGGAGTCGACCAAGTCGGTCAGCGACCTGTACGCGCCGGTCACCGGTGAGGTCACCGAGGTCAACCAGGACGTGGTGGACGATCCGGCGCTGGTGAACTCCGCCCCCTACGAGGGCGGTTGGCTGTTCAAGGTCCGGGTGACGGACGAGCCGGCGGATCTGCTGTCCGCCGACGAGTACGCCGCCTTCACCGGCGAGTGAGCGGCGGCCCGCCCGCCCCTTCCGCGCCCGGATCCGCCGTCCGCCGCCAGTACACCACGATCGGAAAGACCCGGATGTCGCTTCTGAACAGTTCCCTGCACGAGGTCGATCCCGACGTCGCCGCAGCCGTCGACGCCGAGCTGCGCCGCCAGCAGAGCACCCTGGAGATGATCGCCTCGGAGAACTTCGCTCCGGTCGCAGCCCTCCAGGCCCAGGGCTCGGTCCTCACCAACAAGTACGCCGAGGGCTACCCCGGCCGCCGCTACTACGGCGGCTGCGAGCACGTCGACGTGATCGAGGACATCGCCCGCGAGCGGGTGAAGGCCCTCTTCGGCGCCGAGGCCGCCAACGTCCAGCCGCACTCGGGCGCCTCGGCCAACGCCGCGGCGATGTTCGCCCTGCTGCAGCCGGGCGACACCATCCTGGGTCTGGACCTGGCGCACGGCGGCCACCTGACCCACGGCATGAAGATCAACTTCTCCGGCAAGCTGTACGACGTGGTCGCCTACCACGTCGACGCCGAGACCGGCCTGGTCGACATGGAGGAGGTCGAGCGGCTGGCGCGGGAGCGCCGCCCGAAGCTGATCATCGCCGGCTGGTCGGCGTACCCCAGGCAGCTCGACTTCGCCGCCTTCCGCCGCATCGCCGACGAGGTCGGCGCGCTGCTGATGGTGGACATGGCGCACTTCGCCGGCCTGGTGGCCGCTGGTCTCCACCCCAACCCGGTGCCGTACGCGGACGTGGTCACCACCACGACCCACAAGACGCTGGGCGGTCCGCGCGGCGGGGTGATCCTGTCGAAGCAGGAGCACGCCAAGAAGATCAACTCCGCGGTCTTCCCCGGCCAGCAGGGCGGCCCGCTGGAGCACGTCATCGCGGCGAAGGCCGTCTCCTTCAAGATCGCGGCGACGGAGGAGTTCAAGGACCGCCAGCGCCGTACCCTGGAGGGCGCGAAGCTGCTGGCCGAGCGGCTTGCGCGGCCGGACGCGGCCGAGGCGGGCGTCGCCGTGCTGTCGGGCGGCACCGACGTCCACCTGGTCCTGGTCGACCTGCGCGACAGCGAACTGGACGGCCGCCAGGCCGAGGACCGCCTGCACTCCATCGGCATCACCGTCAACCGCAACGCCATCCCGAACGACCCGCGTCCGCCGATGGTCACCTCCGGCCTGCGCATCGGCACCCCGGCGCTGGCCACGCGCGGCTTCACCGCCGACGACTTCCGCGAGGTCGCGGACGTCATCGCCGAGGCGCTGAAGCCCTCGTTCGACGAGGCGAAGGCCAAGGAGCTGGCCGGCCGCGTGTCCGCGCTGGCCGACAAGCACCCGCTGTACCCGGGCCTGTAGGCCCCGGCGCGGCACCCGGGTGCGCCGCCCCCGCCGGCGGCGCACCCGGTCCGCCACCGGTCCGTCCGGCTCATCCGGCCCACCGACACCGTGTCCCCCGCCCCGCACACCCGCAGGGCCCCACGCCCGCCGCACCCGGCGGGCCGCGAACCACGAGCAGACAAGGGAGTCCGCCACCGTGGCCATCTCCGTCTTCGACCTCTTCTCCATCGGCATCGGCCCCTCCAGCTCCCACACCGTCGGCCCCATGCGGGCGGCCGGGATGTTCGCACGCCGGCTGCGGAAGGAAGGCGTGCTGGCCCGCACCGCCTCGCTGCGGGCCGAACTGTTCGGCTCCCTGGGCGCCACCGGCCACGGCCACGGCACCCCCAAGGCCGTGCTGCTGGGCCTGGCGGGCCACTCGCCGCGCACCGTCGACGTCGAGGCCGCGGAGGCGGAGGTCGAGCGGGTGCGGCAGTCGGGCCGGCTGGGCCTGCTCACCGCCGGCGGGGAGGACGGCTCCGAGAGCGGCTCCGGGGACCGCGGGGTCCATGAGGCCCACGACGGCCACGAGATCGCCTTCGACGTCGACCGCGACCTGGTGCTGCACCGCCGCCGCTCGCTGCCGTACCACGCCAACGGCATGACCCTGGCCGCGTACGACGCCGACGGCGCGCCGCTGCTGGAGAAGACCTACTACTCGGTGGGCGGCGGCTTCGTGGTGGACGAGGAGGCGGCCGGAGCCGGCCGCATCAAACTCGACGACACGGTGCTGAAGTACCCCTTCCGCACCGGCGACGAGCTGCTGCGCACCACCCGCGAGACGGGCCTGTCCGTCTCGGCGCTGATGCTGGAGAACGAGCGGGCCTGGCGCAGCGAGGAGGAGATCCGCGCGGGTCTGCTGGAGATCTGGCGGGTGATGCGCGAGTGCGTGGCCCGCGGCCTGTCGCGGGAGGGCATCCTGCCCGGCGGCCTGAAGGTCCGCCGGCGCGCGGCCGCCTCGGCACGGCGGCTGCGCGCCGAGGGGGACGCCGCGGCGCGTGCCATGGAGTGGCTGACGCTCTACGCGATGGCGGTCAACGAGGAGAACGCCGCCGGCGGACGTGTCGTCACCGCCCCCACCAACGGCGCGGCGGGCATCATCCCGGCCGTGCTGCACTACGCGATGGAGTTCGTGCCCGGGGCCGACGACGACACCGTCGTGCGCTTCCTGCTGACCGCGGGCGCCATCGGCCTGCTGTTCAAGGAGAACGCCTCCATCTCCGGCGCCGAGGTCGGCTGCCAGGGAGAGGTGGGCTCGGCCTGCTCCATGGCCGCCGGCGGTCTCGCCGAGGTCCTGGGCGGCTCGCCCGAGCAGGTCGAGAACGCCGCCGAGATCGGCATCGAACACAACCTGGGCCTGACCTGCGACCCCGTGGGCGGCCTGGTCCAGATCCCCTGCATCGAGCGCAACGGCATGGCCGCGGTCAAGGCGGTCACCGCGGCCCGGATGTCCCTGCGCGGCGACGGCCGCCACCACGTCTCCCTGGACAAGGCCATCAAGACGATGAAGGAGACGGGCGCGGACATGAAGGTCAAGTACAAGGAGACCGCCCGCGGCGGGCTGGCCGTCAACGTCATCGAGTGCTGAGGGGGCCGCCCTGACCTGCGGTTCCTGTCCTTTCCTTTCGGAACTGTCGGGCCCTTTCTCGTCCACACGGCGGAAAGTCCCTGAGAAGTCCCTGGGAAGGGGCCGGGCGGAGCACCCGCACAGCGTTTGATCGGCCCCGGAGTCCCCGGAGGCAGTCGTACGGCTGCCTCCGGGGACTGGCTGTCTCGGAAAAGCGCAGCGCAGCAGGCCAACCACTCGGCCGGCCCGCCTCATGAAGTTTCCGCCTCACCCTCTTTCTTCATGCCCACCACAGCACCGCCTCTCTGTCACCACGTACGGGTGACAGAGAGAAACCTAGGTCAAGGAACGGCAAAGCTGTTCTAACTCCGCAGGTCAGGAAGTGTCCTCTCCGCGCGAGCGGAGGTGTCCCCATGCCGGACGCGGCGGGAGCGGCCCGGTGAAGCGGCGCCCGCGGACGAGCGGCGGCGTGCTCGCCGGGATCGGCTGGTCTCGCTGGAGTGTGGTCCTGTGCAAGCCCGGCCGCGCCCGCCGCGGCCTGGTGGACGAGGTGCTGGAGCGGATCGACGCGGTGGCGCCGGTCTCGGGACGGCAGGACGTCGTCGTGGCCGACTGGCAGGTGTTCGTCCACTACTGGGACCTGCTGGTGGACCGCGACCGGTATGACGCGAACACTCCGGCCGTCCTGCGGGAGATGTACGCCGGGAAACGGGTGACCGTCGCCCTCGCCCACGGCCCGGCCGGGACCGACACCCCGGCGTCGGTGCGGTCCCTGCTCGGCTACTTCGGCCCCTCCCAGGCCGCCCCGGACTCCGTCCGCGGCGCCCTTTGGGGCGACTTCTGCACTCTGCGTGCCATGGCGGCGAGGAGGCAGGCCAGCAGGCAGCGGGTGGCCGGGTGGTCCACCGCCCGGCGCAGGTCGGCGGCCGTCGGGGGGATCCTCACTCCGTCTCTCCCTCCTGCCCGGGGCCGGGCGTCGCGGTGAGGTGGTCGCGGAGCTGGTCGTCGGTGGGCTCGACGAGGACGGTGCCGTCGGGCAGGACGAGGGTGGGGACGCGGCGGGTCCCGCGCTGCAGGCGGTAGACGGCCTTGGCGGCCTTCTTGTCGGTGTCGATGTCGTGGTAGCGGTAGGGAGCACCGGCGCCGTCGAGCCGGGCCAGGACCTCTTTCACCTGCGGGCACCAGGCGGTGCCGTAGACCTCGATCTGCTGCATCAGGGGCCTCCGTGGCAGGGGCGCCGCCGGGCACGGGGCTTTCCGTGTCCGGCGGCGCCGGCGGTGGGTTCGGACAGGGACGGGGTGTCAGCGGGCTTCCGCCGTCCGGGGCTTCTCCCGGTCGGCCCCGGTGGGCTCGGCGGCCGCGCCGGGCGCGGGCGCGGGGCGCAGGGTGAGCCAGGCGATGACGGCTCCGGCCGCGGCGATGGCGGCGGCCCCCAGGAAGGCCGCGGAGAAGCCGTCCGTGAGGGCGGCCGGGTCGCCCAGCTCCTGTGCGCCTCGCGAGGCGGCCACCGCGGTCATGGCCGCCAGACCGAGGGCGGAACCAACCTGGTAGCTGGTGTTGACGATGCCGGAGGCCAGGCCGCCCTCCTCCGGGCGGGCGCTGGAGACGGCGGTGCCCAGCGAGGGGATGAACGCCAGCGACATACCGCCCGCCGCCACCAGCGAGGCGGGCAGCACATCCGCCCAGAAGGTGCCGTCGGGGCGGACCAGGGACAGCCAGAACATGCCGGCCGCGAGCACCAGCATCCCCGCGACGACCAGCGGGTTGGGCCCGAAGCGGGCGATCAGCCGGGGCGCCAGCACGATCATCATGACCATGATCGCGACCGTCATCGGCAGCAGTGCCGACCCCGCGGCGAACTCTCCCAGTCCCAGCACCTGCTGGAGGTAGAGGTTGAGGAAGAACCACATGGGGATCCAGGCGGCGGCCAGCAGCAGTTGGGCGATGTTGGCGGCGGCCAGGTTGGGGGCGCGCCAGATCCGAAGCGGCATCAGCGGCTCCCTGCGGCGTGCCTGGAGGGCGACGAAGGCGGCCAGCAGCAGGGCGCCGGCGGCCAGCACCAGCCAGGTCTGCGCCGCGCCCCAGCCGGTCTCGGGAGCACGGACGATGGCGTAGACGGCGACGGCCAGTCCCGCGGTGACGGCGGTCGCGCCCAGGAGGTCGACGGAGCCGCGGCGGGGCGGGGCGGAGGGCATCAGCGCGGGTGTGAGGGCCAGGACCAGCACGGCGATGGGGATGTTGACGTAGAACACCCACGGCCAGCTGGCGTACTCGGTCAGGACGCCGCCGAGGAAGACGCCGGCGGTGCCGCCCGCCGGGGCCGCGGCCCCGTACAGGGCGAACGCCTTGGTGAGCTCCTTGGGGTTGGCACCGAAGAGCATCATCAGCAGGGTCAGCGCGGCCGGGGCGATCAGAGCGGCGCCGGCGCCCTGCACGGCGCGGCCGGCCAGTTCGACCCACACCTCGCCGGCCAGGCCGGCGATCAGCGAGCCGGCGGCCAGTACGGCCCATCCGGCGCTGAAGACGCGCTTGGCTCCGAGCAGGTCCGACAGCCGGCCGCCGAGCAGCAGCAGCCCGCCGAAGGCGATGACGTAGGCGTTGAAGACCCAGGAGAGGTTCTCCTGGGAGAAGCCCAGATCGGTCTGCATCTGCGGCAGGGCCACCCCGATGATCGAGGTGTCCATGATCACCATGAACTGGGCCAGCGCGATCAGCCCGAGCGCCTTCCAGCGCCGGGGATTGGGTGAGGGCGGGGCAGAGGACATCACATACTCCTATACCGGAGGGGGGTATGTATCCGAGCATCGAAAAGGTACCCCCTAGGGGTATGTGTTGGCCAGTCCGGTCGCGGAAAAATCCCTCCCGGACGGTGCGAACGGATGAAGAAGCGCCCCCGGGCGCGCCCGGGGGCGGCAGGACGGCGGGCCGCCGCCGGACACGGGCGCCGGGCGCCCGCCGTGGAGGGAGACCGCCCGTCCCCCGCGCCGCAAAGCCCCCTTCGGGGCCGCCTCACCGTACGAGGGTGTCTGAGAGGACGCCGAGCACCCATCCCGCGCCCGCGCCGAGCACCAGAGTGGCCGAGGCGGCGGCCACCGCCGTGCCCGCCGCCCAGCGCTCGGGCTCGGCGGTGGCCGCGACCCCCTCCTGCCGCTCCCCGTCCCCTCCGGACGGCCCGGCGTCCCGCGGGGACGGGCCGGGCCCGCGAATGGACAGGGCCGGCGCGATCCAGCGCAGGTAGTAGAAGAGACTGGCGACGGTGTTGACGGCGGCGACGGCGGCCAGCCAGGCCATGCCCCCGTCCCAGGTGGCGGAGAAGACCGTCAGCTTGCCCATGAACACCGCCGTGGGCGGGGTGCCCACCAGGCCCAGGAGGCAGACCGTGAGCGCGGCTGCGAGCAGGGGCCGGCGCCGTCCCAGACCGCGGTACGCCTCCAGGGTGCGCGAGTCGGGCAGTGCGGCGGTGACGGCGAACGCGCCGAGGTTGGTGACGGCGTAGGCCGCGAGGTAGAGCAGCAGGGAGCGCAGGGCCTCGGCACGTCCGGCGACGGCGACCGCCATCAGCAGGTAGCCGGCCTGGCTGATGGTGGAGTAGCCCAGCAGCCGCAGCGGATCCCTCTGGGCGAAGGCCGCCAGGTTGCCCAGCGTCATGGTCGCCACCGCTACGACGGCCAGCAGCACCCGCCACCGCAGGTCCTGTTCGGGAAGGACGGTGAGCACCCGGTACAGGGCGACCAGCGCGCCGATCTTGGGAATCGTGGTGAGGAACGCGGCGGCCGGCACCGTCGCCCCCGACGCGGCGTCGGGCACCCAGAAGTGGGCGGGGACGGCACCGGCCTTGAACAGCGGACCGGCCAGCAGCGCCACCGTCCCGACCGCCAGAGCGGCTCTGGGCGCACCGGGGAGCCCGTCGGCCAGGGCCGCGTAGTCGGTGGCGCCACCCAGCCCGTACAGGACGGCGGTGCCCAGCAGCATGGTGATGCCCAGCAGCACACCGAGCAGGTAGAGCTTCAGCGCGGCCTCGGCGCCGCGCGCGTCGCGCCCCCAGCCGGCCAGCGCGTACAGGGGGATGGAGGCCAGCAGATAGGCGACGGCCAGCAGCAGCAGGTCGGACGCGCCCGCCAGGAGCACGGCGCCGAGCGAGCCGAGCAGCACCAGGACGCAGAACTCGGTCTCGCGCCGGTCGCCGCGCACCCGCCCCGAGGCCAGTGCCAGAACGGTCAGGGCCGCGGCGGGGACGATGACGCGGACCGCGTCGGTGGCGCCGTCCAGGGCGTAGGTGCCGGCGTAGACGGTGCGGTCGTCCCCGGGCGCGAGGACCACCGCGGCGATGAGGGAGGCCGCGAGTGCGGCGGCTGCCCCGGTGCGGGCGGCCCACTGGCGCCGGCGCGGCAGGAAGGAGCCGGCCAGCAGCGTGACGACGGCGCCGAACAGCAGCAGGATCTCCGGGAGGAGGGCCAGCGGTTCCTTGTGCATGTCAGTCACCGCCACCTCCCTGGAGTCCTCCGCCCGGAGATCCCGCCCGCTCCACGCCGCTCACCGGGAGACCAGCTCCACGGCCGTACGGGCGGCGGGTTCGACCGTGTCCAGCAGCCACCGGGGCAGAACGCCGATGAGCAGGGACAGCGCCAGCAGCGGTGCCACGGACAACAGTTCGGCCGGGCGCAGGTCGGCGCCGACCGGTTTCGGTTCGCGCCGGGCACCGAGGAGGAGCCGGTGCAGCGCCCACAGGAACAACCCCGCGGTGACCAGGATGCCCAGCAGGGCCAGCGCGGTGGCCACCGGTACCGCCCCCAGACTCCCGGCGAAGATCTGGAACTCGGCGACGAAACCGCTGAAGCCGGGCAGGCCCAGGCTCGCGAAGGCGGCCACGGCCGTCAGCGCGGCGAACCGCGGCATGGGTCCGGCCAGTCCGCCCCAGGTGTCCATCTCATAGGTGCCGCCGCGTTCCATCAGCACCCCGGCCAGCAGGAACAGGGCCCCGGTGATCAGTCCGTGACTGACCATCTGGACCACCGCCCCGGTCACGGCCGTGGAGCGGGCGGCCCCGTCGGTGCCGGCGGCCGTCCCGGCCGCGCCCAGGGCCAGCAGGACGTAGCCCATGTGGTTGACGCTGGTGTAGGCGACCATCCGTTTGAAGTCGCTCTGCGCCAGGGCGACCAGGGCGCCGTAGAGGACGGAGACGACGCCGACGGCGACGACGACCGTCGCGTAGGTGCGCCAGTCCTCCGGCAGGATCGGCATGGCGATGCGCACGAAGCCGTAGGTGCCCATCTTCAGCAGGACCGCCGCCAGGACGGCCGATCCGGCGGCGGGGGCGTCGGTGTGGGCCGGGGGCAGCCAGGTGTGGAAGGGGAAGGTGGGGGTCTTGACGGCCAGTCCGACGGCGATGGCCAGCAGCACCAGCGCTCCCGCCGCGCCGCCGCCCTCCAGCGGCGGGTCGGCGGTCAGTTCGGTGATGTCGAAGGTGTGCGGATCCGAGGCCGCGTACAGCCCGATGAAGCCCAGCAGCAGCGCGAGGGAGCCGACGAAGGTGTAGAGGAAGAACTTCAGCGCCGAGCGGGCGGCCTGCTCCCCGTGTCCCCAGCCGGCGATGACGAGGTACATGCCGACGATCGACAGGTCGAAGAAGAGGAAGAACAGGATCAGGTCCAGGGCGGCGAACAGGCCCAGACAGGTGGTCTCGAGCGCCAGGAAGAGGGCGGTGAAGCGGCGGATGCCGCGTTGTGCGCGGCGGTCCCGCAGCGAGTACACCGCGCAGGCGAGGAAGACGGTGGCGGTCAGGGCGAGCAGCGGCAGGGAGAGTCCGTCGACGCCGATGTGGTAGCCCGCGCCCGCGCCGGGGATCCACGGCCGGTCGGTCTCGTGGCCGATGCCCGGACCGTCGTAGGTGGCCCACAGCACGGCCACCAGGCCCAGTTCCACTGCCGAGACCGCCACCCACAGCCACCGCACGGCCGCCTCGGGCAGGCCGCGCCGGGCCGGCAGGACCAGGCCGGCGGCCAGCAGCGGCAGGAAGACGGTCAGCGAGAGCATGCTCACCTCAGCAGCAGGAGCAGGACGGTGGCCGCGGTCAGCAGGACCAGGGCCTGGACGTAGTACTGGTGGAGCTGTCCGGTCTGCGGGCGGCGCGCCAGCTCGCCCAGGTACCGGGCGCCGTCGGCGACGCCCCGGACGGCCCGGTCCACTCCCGAGCGGTCGGCGGCCGACGCCCACGAGGCCAGGCGCCGCACCCCTGCGGCGGTCCCCGTGACGGCGCGGTCCAGCACGGTGTCGTCGAACCGGGCCAGGGCGCGGGCGGTGGCCAGCGCGGGACGTACGGCGAGGGTGTGCGCGGTCGTCTCCAAGTGCAACCAGGCGCGGGCCCAGGCGGGCTCCGGCAGCCGGGGCGCGAGGGCGGCGGCGGTCGCTGTCGCGGCCAGAGCGAGGATGGCGGTGGCGGCCAGGGTGGCCGCGCCGGCCGAGGGCTCACCGGGCGCCCCGACCGCCCGCTTCAGCTCTCCGGCCAGTGGCGGCAGGGCCAGGGCGCCGAGCACGGCGGCTCCGGCGGCGAGGAGGGTCAGGGGTGCGGTCCGGAGCGGTTCGGCGGTCTCCTCCCCCGGCTTCCGTACGGCCGTGCCGGGGGGTCCGGAGGCAAGCAGCAGGCCGAGCGCCTTGCCCGCGTAGAGGGCCGACAGGGCGGAGGCCGCCAGCACCACCCCGTACAGGGCCGGGGATTCCACCGCGGCCAGGATCTCGTCCTTGGTCGCCCACAGCGACAGCGGTGGCACCCCGGCCAGGGCGAGCGCGCCCACCGCGAACGGCAGGCCGGTCGTCCGGTCCCGGCGGGCGGCCCCGCGCAGGGCGCCCAGGTCCTCGGTGCCAAGAGCCGCCAGCCACACCCCGGCGGCCAGGAAGAGCAGCGACTTGACGGCCGCGTGGGCGACGAGGTGGGCGGTGCCGCCCGCGACGCTCCCGGCTCCGGCGGCCAGCACGACGAAGCCGAGCTGGGCGGCGGTGGACGCGGCCAGGAGCTGTTTGAGGTCCCGCTGGGCCAGGGCGACCGCGCCCAGGGCGAGTGCGGTGAGCGCACCGCCCCAGGCGGCGGCGCCGGACGCCCAGCCGGCGGACTCCAGCAGCGGGCGCAGCCGCAGCAGCAGATAGCCGCCCATGGCCACCATGGCGGCCGAGTGGAGCAGGGCGCTGACCGGGCTCGGGCCGAGCATCGCCCTGGACAGCCAGAAGGAGAAAGGCAGTTGGGCGGCCTTGCCGAAGGCGGCCAGCAGCACCCCGGCGGCGGCCAGGTGCAGCCACGGGCCGTCCAGGCCGGCCAGGGCGTCCAGGGCGAGCCGGTCGCCGGCGCCGGTCCCCGCGACCGGGGCGGCCAGGGCGGCACCGGCCGCCAGGTACAGCCCGAGATCGCCCGCGCGGGTGGTGAGGAAGGCGGTCGTCCCGGCCGAAACGGGGGCGTCCTCGCGCCAGCGGAAGGCGATCAGGGCGTAGGAGGCGGCGCCCATCACCTCCCAGGCCAGCAGCAGGACGGTCAGGGTGGTGGCGGTGGCGGTGACCAGGACGGCGGCGGTGAACAGCAGCATCAGTCCGAAGAAGCGGGGCCGCTCGGCCCGGATGCCGCCCGTGGCGAAGACCAGCACGAGCAGACCGACCGCCGCCACCGTCACCACCACCGCGGCCGACAGCCCGTCCACCGCCAGCTCCAGCGGCCCGCCCGCCACGAAGCCGGCCCGCGCGGTGGGCCGCACGAGGGCGGCGGCGACCGCCAGGACGAGGGTGGCCGCCGCGGCGGCCACCGCGACGGCGGGCGCGGCCCGCCCCGTGCCGCCGGGCCGGTCGTACGTCCCGGCGGTGCGGCGTCCGCCGCCGGACAGGGCGAGGACGGCCCCGGTCACGGCGGGCAGCAGCACCAGGGACCACAGCAGCGGCGTACCCGGCCCGCTCACCGTTTCAGCTCCGCGGCCATGTCGGTCATGTCGGCGTCCCTCGTACGGAACAGCAGTGTCACCACGGCGAAGCCCATGGCCATGTCCACCGTCATGGCCGCGATGACCACCAGCACCAGGACCTGTCCGTCCGGGGCCGCCGGGGCGAGGAAGTACCAGAAGGCGGCCGCCGCCACGATGACGCCGTTGACCATCAGTTCCAGGCCCATCATCACCATCACCACGGACTGCTGGCTCAGCGCCCCGTACATCCCGACGGCGAACAGGGCCGAGGCCAGCAGCAGGAACAGTTCCAGCGTCATGCGGCGTCCTCCCGCGGTGAGGAGGAGGCGTGCGTGCCATGGCCGCCGCCGTGTCCGCCGTGACGGTCGTGGCCGGCATGGGTGTCGTGGCCGCCGTGGCTGCCGTGTCCGCCGTGCGGGCCGCGGCCTTCGCGGTGCCCGTCCTCCGCGCCCTCGTCGCCGCCGTACCGGCCGCGGGAGACGGCCAGGACGAGGGCCGCCACGATGGTGGTGAACAGCACCGCGCCGACGCCGGTCATCACCAGCATCTTCGAGCCCATGATCGCCTCTCCCGCCGCACGGGTCGGATCGGCGGGCGGGGCGCCGCGCCGCTCCGGCCACGGGACGAGCAGCGCGACAGCGCCCAGCGCCAGGAAGACCCCGCCGGAGACGGCCGACGCCCCGCGCTTGTTGTGCAGCATCGACATCGGCACGAGGCCGGCCGGGTTCATCATGAACATGATCATGAAGACGGCCATGATCGCCATCTCCATCACCATCATCAGGATCGTCACCACACCGAGATAGGCCAGGTCCAGCAGCAGGAGCGAGGCGCCGACCGCGACGAACGACAGGGCCAGGGCGTAGGTGGCCCGGGCCATGGAGTCCACCGTGAACACCGCGGCCCCCGAGGCGACGGCCACCACGGCCAGCACACAGAACAGCGCGGTCTGCACCTCACCTCACCCCTTCGCCACCATGACGGCGGACACCGCCAGGACCTGCAGCAGCACCGCCGGAAGCGCCACCAGCCAGCCGATCCGGACGATCCGCTCGGGACTCAGCACCGGCAGCCGGCGCCGGAGCACCACCAGTACCGCGAGCACGGCCAGCGTCTTGACCAGCGACCACAGCCAGCCCGGCAGCCACGGACCCGCGCCGCCGCCCAGGAACAGCGCGACCGCCATTCCCGACCCGGCCGCCGGCAGCGCGTACCGCCCGGCCAGCAGCAGCAGTCGGTCCACCCCGGACGCCTCCGCCAGCACTCCCCCGGCCGCGTCGCGGCCCACCGGGGAGGAGAACGGCCCCCACATGCCGAAGGCGGCCACAGCGCCCAGGAACACCACGAACGCCACTGGCATCCACACCACGAACCACAGCCCCCGCTGGGCTTGGACCACCTCGCCCACGTTCAGGCTCCGCGCCGCCACCGCGGGCGCGGTCAGCGCGAACATCAGCGGCAGTTCGTAGCCGAGCGCCTGGGCGACGAACCGGTAGCCGCCGACCAGCGGGTACACGCTGTTCGGCCCCCAGCCCGCCAGCCACACGACCGCCCAGAGGGTGACGTCCACCGCGTTGAACCAGACGATGCCCACCGGCAGGTCGGCCACCACCGTCCCGCCCACGGGCACCACCGCCGCCATCAGCAGGGCCGCCACCAGCGGCCCGGCCGTGCCGATCCGCCACAGCAGCCGGTCCGGCGCCACCGTGGTCCGGCCGCGCTGCCGCATCAGCCGCGCCGCCTCGGCCAGCGGGCGCGACCACCTCCGGCCGTGCGCCGCCGCCGTTCCGCCACCGGCCGCCGGCGTGTCGAGAAGGGCGTCGAGCACGGCGGCGGCCAGTGCCATGGCCAGCAGGACGGCGGCCGCGGGCACCACCGCCCACACCGGCGCTCCGTTGACGGTCACCGCTCACCGCCCCCGCCACCGTGGCCGCCCTCACCG
>NZ_JAKMAY010000150.1:0-13913 GCF_022015835.1 Streptomyces sp. ICN903
GTCCCGGCGGTCCCGGCGGCCCGGCGGGACCGATGGGATCGGTGGACGACGTGGCGCTGCTGATGGCCCGGCTCGGCGGTCTCCCAGAGGACAGCGCCGCCTCCTGGACCTTCCCCGCCGAGACGTACGCCGTGCGCCGGGCCCGTGATGCCGTCCGCGGCGTCCTGCGGGGCTGGGGGCTGGAGGCGCTGACCGACGACACCGTGCTGCTCGTCAGCGAACTGGTCACCAACTCCATGCGCCACGCCCACGGGCCCATCGGCGTACGGATGGTGCGCGGCACCTCCCTGCTGGTGGAGGTCTCCGACCCACTGCCCGTCCCGCCCCGCGAACGCAACGCCGCCGTGGACGACGAGGGCGGGCGCGGCATCCAGCTCGTCGCCCGCGGGGCGCGCCGCTGGGGAACCCGCCACGGCCCGATCGGCAAGACCGTCTGGTTCGAACTGAGCCTGCCGTGACGGAAGGTGGGCTCGATCCCATTTCCCGGCCCCCGTAACAGCGGTCCCACCTGCGCCTTGACGCTGTGTCCAACACACCGGAAAAATTGCGCCACGCCACATCGTGCGCCTTGCGATCCCGGCCGCGGTGCCGCCGCCGGACCCGGCCGGGAACGGCCACGCCGCCACGGCGCGTGGTTCGAGCGGACCCCGCCTGGTTAGGAGAGAGGGGACGGGAGCGGCCCGGGTCCCGCCGGAGGTGGCGCGAACCGTGCGGCGGACGGGACCAGCGGGTTCCGGGCGGAGTGTGCCCGGGAAGATGCTGGACCGGAACAGGAAGGGGCGGCGTTGAGCGACATTCCGGCCGAGGCGGGAAAGCCCGACGACGTACGCCGGGCCCTGGCGCTGCTGAACGCCGCGGGGGCCCGGATAGGCAACTCCCTCGATCTGGACACCACCGCCCGCGAACTCCTCGACGTGGCCGTGCCCCAGTTCTGCGACCTGGCCTCCGTGGACCTGTACCCGGAGGTGTTCTCCGGGGAGGACCCCCGGGCGGCGGAAGGCCTGGACGGCACCCGTCCGCTGCGGCGCGTGGCCTTCGCCAGCGCCGTCTCCGACGGCCCGATCACCCTCGGCCACCACACGAGCGGCGCCCCCGACCCGGACCACGTCGAACCGGGCAGCGTCCACCGCTACCCCGCCGGCTCCCCGTACGCCGACGCGCTGCGCACCGCCCGCGTCCAGCGCGTCACGGGCACCCTGGTGCAGTCCACCCTCGCCGTGCCGATGGTCGCGCGCGGCCGGGTGCTCGGACTGGTGCAGTTCTCCCGCACCAAGGGCAGCGAGCCCTTCGGCGAGCGGGACGCCGCACTCGGCGCGGAACTGGCCGCCCGCGCGGCCGTGTGCGTCGACAACGCGCGGCTGTACCGCAGGGAGCACGAGCGCGCGCTCATACTCCAGCGCAGTCTGCTGCCCCCGGACGACCCCGAGGCCGCCGGGCTCGACATCGCCTGCCGCTACCTGCCGGGCAGTACGGCCAGCGAGGTGGGCGGCGACTGGTTCGACGTCATCGAACTGCCCGGGCACCGCACCGCCCTGGTGGTCGGCGACGTGATGGGCCGGGGCCTGCGCGCGGCCGTGGCCATGGGCGAGTTGCGCAGCGCGGTGCGCACCCTGGCCCTGCTGGACCTGGAACCCGCCGAGGTGCTGGGCGCGTTGGACGAGATCGCCCAGGGGCTGGGCGCCTCCCGCGACGGCCGCGGCGACCGCGAGGGCCGGTCCGGCCGGGACGCCGACCTCTCCGAGGTGTACCTGGCCACCTGCGTCTACGCCGTCTACGACCCCGTCACCCGCCGCTGCACCTTCGCCAACGCCGGGCATCTGCCGCCCGTGCTGGTCGAGCCGCGCGACGACGGCGGCGAGCAGTCCGCGCTGCTGCTGGAGGTCCCCAAGGGCGTGCCGCTGGGCGTGGGCGGCGAGCCGTTCGAGGAGTCCGAGGTCGAGCTGCCCGACGGTTCCCTGCTCGCCCTCTACACCGACGGCCTGGTCGAGTCCCGCCACCAGTCTCTGGACCAGGGGCTCCAGGCGCTGCGCACCACCCTGTCGGGCCCCGACCGCCCGCTGGAGGACGTCTGCGACGAGGTGCTGGGCGCACTGGAGACCCACCACGGCGAGGACGACATCGCCCTGCTGCTGGCCCGGATCCAGGGGCTTCCGGCGGAGTCGGTGGGCGACTGGACGCTGCCGGCCGAGCCCCGTTCGGTCGCCCGCGCCCGTGACCTGGCCCGCCGCCGGCTCGCCGCCTGGGGGCTGGAGGACCTCGCCGACACCACCGAGCTGCTCGTCAGCGAGCTGGTCACCAACGCCCTGCGCCACGGCATGGGGGTCTCCTCCGCGCAGCCGGGAGCGGGCGCCCTTCCGGCGCAGCCGGGCGTGGGGGTCCCACCGGCGAAGCCGGGGGGAGAGATACGGCTGCGCCTGCTGCTGGACCGCACCCTGGTCTGCGAGGTGTGGGACTCCGGGCTCGTCCAGCCCCGTCGCCGCCGCGCCCGCGACACCGACGAGGGCGGTCGCGGTCTGCAGCTGGTCGATCTGCTCTCCTCGGGCTGGGGCAGCCGCCGCACCCCGCGGGGGAAGACGGTCTGGTTCGAACTCGCCCTCCCCCAGGAGGGTGAGCCCAAGCCGCCGGACTCGGCCGAGGCCCTGCTGAGCATGTTCTGAAGGGGCGGCCGGCCCCGTCTTCGCCGTCTCCGCTCCCGCCCCCGCCGTGCGCGCGGGCGGGAGTGCCGCACGTCACACCGTCCCCGTGCGGGAGCCGCGCCCGCGCCCCGGCGCGGGGCGAAGCTCCCGGTCGGCGGGCGGTCACCCCGGTGTCACCGGGCGGACACGGCCGCGGCCTACGGTCGCACAGGGCGCGGGCCGGGAGGCACGGGGAGCCGTCGGGCCCCGTCCACCGGCGCCGGGCCCGTAACATGGAGGGATGACAGGCCGTGGCGATGATCAGCCCGGCGGGCGCGCGACGCACCGGTCGCGCCGCCATCCACGATTCCGGGAGAAGCGCCCCCAGTATGCCCACGCGCCACGACATCCGTAACGTCGCCATCGTCGCCCACGTCGACCACGGCAAGACGACCCTGGTCGACGCCATGCTCAAGCAGGCCGGCGCCTTCGCCGCCCACCAGCTCGACCAGGTGGACGACCGCGTGATGGACTCCAACGACCTGGAACGCGAGAAGGGCATCACCATTCTCGCCAAGAACACCGCGGTCAAGTACCACCCCAAGGACGGCGGCGCCCCCGTCACCATCAACATCATCGACACCCCCGGCCACGCCGACTTCGGCGGCGAGGTCGAGCGCGGCCTGTCCATGGTGGACGCGGTGGTGCTGCTGGTGGACGCCTCCGAGGGCCCGCTGCCGCAGACCCGCTTCGTGCTGCGCAAGGCGCTCCAGGCCCGGCTGCCGGTCATCCTGTGCATCAACAAGACCGACCGGCCCGACTCCCGCATCGACGAGGTCGTCGACGAGGCCTACGACCTCTTCCTGGACCTGGACGCGGACGAGGAGCAGATCGAGTTCCCCATCGTCTACGCCTGTGCCCGTGACGGCGTGGCCTCGCTGACCAAGCCGGCCGACGGCACCGTCCCGGCCGACAGCGACAGCCTGGAGCCGTTCTTCTCCACGCTGCTGGAGCACGTCCCGGCCCCCTCCTACGAGGAGGGCGCCCCGCTCCAGGCCCATGTCACCAACCTGGACGCCGACAACTTCCTCGGCCGCATCGCACTGCTGCGCGTGGCCCAGGGCGAGCTGCGCAAGGGCCAGACGGTGGCCTGGATGAAGCGCGACGGCTCGGTGCAGAACGTGCGCATCACCGAGCTGCTGATGACGGAGGCGCTCACCCGCAAGCCGGCCGAGGTGGCGGGTCCCGGCGACATCTGCGCCGTCGCCGGCATCCCGGACATCACCATCGGCGAGACGCTGGCCGACCCGGAGAACCCGGTCGCGCTGCCGCTGATCACCGTCGACGAGCCGGCGATCTCCATGACCATCGGCACCAACACCTCGCCGCTGGTCGGCCGGGGCGGCACCGGCAAGGGCGCGGACGCCAAGTCGGCCGTCAAGGACCGCAAGGTCACCGCCCGCCAGGTCAGGGACCGCCTCGACCGCGAGCTGATCGGCAACGTCTCGCTGCGCGTGCTGGACACCGAGCGCCCCGACGCCTGGGAGGTGCAGGGCCGCGGCGAGCTGGCGCTGGCCATCCTGGTGGAGACCATGCGCCGGGAGGGCTACGAGCTGACCGTCGGCAAGCCGCAGGTGGTGACCAAGGAGGTCGACGGCAAGGTCCACGAGCCGGTCGAGCGCCTGACCATCGACGTCCCCGAGGAGCACATGGGCGCCGTCACGCAGCTCATGGGCACCCGCAAGGGCCGGATGGACAACATGTCCAACCACGGCTCGGGCTGGGTGCGACTGGAGTTCGTCGTGCCCTCCCGCGGCCTGATCGGCTTCCGCACGGAGTTCCTGACCCAGACCCGCGGCACCGGTATCGCGCACTCCATCCACGAGGGCCACGAGCCCTGGTTCGGCGAGCTGAAGACCCGCAACAACGGCTCGCTCGTCGCGGACCGCTCCGGAGCCGTCACCGCCTTCGCGATGACCAACCTCCAGGAGCGCGGCGTGCTCTTCGTGGAGCCGGGCACCGAGGTGTACGAGGGCATGATCGTCGGTGAGAACTCCCGCTCCGACGACATGGACGTCAACATCACCAAGGAGAAGAAGCTCACCAACATGCGGTCCTCGACCGCCGACGTGGCCGAGTCGATCGTCCCGCCGCGCAAGCTGTCGCTGGAGCAGTCCCTGGAGTTCTGCCGCGACGACGAGTGCGTGGAGGTGACCCCGGAAGCCGTGCGCATCCGCAAGGTCGTCCTCGACCAGAAGGAGCGCGCCCGCGCCGCTTCCCGGGCCAAGCACGCCTGACGCACCCGGCGATCCGTCCGAAGGGGCGTCGCGGACCGCACCGGTCCGCAGCGCCCCTTCGCGCTGCCCGGGACTGCCCGGGACTGTTCGGGGCCGTCCGGGAGTGTTCGGGCCTGTCCGGGACCGGCGGCCGTGCGGCATCCGGGCGGCCGCCGGAGCGCTCCGCGAGCCCGTTCGGCGTAGCGGCGGGAAAAGTCTCTTATGAGGTGATATGGCTCCGGAGAGAGGATGTCCAGGCCCCGAGGAGGCGCTCGTGCGAGGAGCCGTTCCCACCGCTTCGGCGGCGCGGCGCCGGCGCCCGCCCACGCGCCCGGGAGCGGACCCGGCGGGCGCGAGCGGGGGGCGCGCGGCAGGCGGTCGGAACGGACGGTTCCGCAGGGCTTCGCCCCCGCCGGCGCCGCGGTGCGGAACAGGTCGCGCGAACATGCCATTGTTTGCCGTCGCAACGGTTTTGGCGGCCGTTCGCGCGGTATGGATCTACGCGCGTCCACTCTTTCGAGGGACATCTCCCGGGTTGCGGGCGTGTTACGAGAGGTACGTACGCAGTTCAGAACGGCGCGTTCGTATATCGGCGCAGCGACGGCTAGGTTGCGGATTCATTAACTCCTTATGGGTCCAAAGTAGCTATATGTCCGACTCTTCTGGAGCTTGTCAAGCACGCTGGGACCTCAATCTGCAAAACCTTCGCTCAAGATGTGCGGAGAGTGGCCAACCGAGGGCCAAGACCTCTTGACTGAGCTGGGAACCGATTGCAAAAGTCCGCTCAGCCCATGGCATTTCCCAGTGCCGAAGAAAGAGCGGGTTCCGCCAACACCCACAGCGCGGGGGCGCAACGCGATGACGAGTCCAACCCAGGCTGCGACAGCCCAGGCCGACAACCCTGGCCCGGACGCCGAGAGCCTGAGCAAAGAGCAGACCGCCGGCAGCGGCGGCCAGCTCGCCGGCCGTTCACCCGGCCAGCTGATGTGGCTGCGCTTCAAGCGCGACCGTGTCGGTGTGATCAGTGCATTTGTGGTGATCTTCTTCTTCCTGGTCGCCGCCCTCGCACCGGTGATCTCCTGGCTCTACGGCAAGGACCCGTACACGCTGTACGGCCAGGAGCAGTACGAACTGCTGGACGAGTTCGGCTTCCCGGCCGGCCCCAACGGAGGCATCTCCTCCGAGTTCTGGTTCGGCATCGAGCCGGAGCTCGGCCGCGACGTCTTCACGCAGCTGCTGTACGGCATGCGGACCTCGCTGTTCACCGCGCTCCCGGTGACGATCCTGATGGTGGTCACCGGTGTGCTGATCGGTCTGATCGGCGGTTACTTCGGCGGGAAGGTCGACTACTGGATCGGCCGGGTCACCGACTTCATGATGGCCCTCCCCAGTCAGCTCACCCTGATCGCGGCGATGCCCGTGGTGGTGGCCGTCTTCGTGTCGCCCACCGACGAGACCCCGGTGTACGTCAGGGCGTCCGCGATCATCGTCGTCCTGTGGCTGCTCGGCTGGATGGGCATGGCGCGCCTGGTGCGCAGCCAGGCCCTCACCCTGCGCGAACGCGAGTTCGTGGAGGCCGCCAAGGTCTCGGGGGCGTCTCCCTGGCGGATCATCCGCAAGGAGCTGCTGCCGAACCTGGTCACCCCGATCCTGGTGCAGGCCACCTACATGCTCCCCGCGACGATCCTCTCCGTGGCCTTCCTGTCCTACGTGGGCGTGGGCTACGTGGAGCCGACACCGGACTGGGGGCGCATGTTCAGGACCGCCGCCACGATCTACCAGGACAACCCGACGTACATGTTCTTCCCGGGGATCGCAATGGTGATCTTCGTGGTGGCCTTCAACCTCCTCGGCGACTCCGTGCGGGACGCCTTCGACCCCAAGTCCGGACGCTGATCACGTCCATCTGAGGGGGGCTGCCACCCCCGCGTCCGGGCGACCGGACGCGACAGGGCAGCAGACGGATCCCAACTGACAGGCAGGTGCACAAGCATCATGAATCCCATCCGATCGCGCACACTGCGAGGCGCGCTCGTCGCCCTCGCCGCCGGCTCGCTGGTGCTGACCGGCTGCAGCAGCGGCAGTGACAACGGCAGCAAGAGCGAGGCAGGAGCCAAGGACAAGGAGGCCGCCAAGGCCCAGTCCGAGGCGGTCGAGTACGGCGACGCCGCCGCCTCCAAGGGCCCGGCCGAGCCGGTCGAGGGCGCCCAGGAGGGGGGCACCATCCGGGTCTACCAGGAGGACGACTTCTCCCACCTGGACCCGGGCCAGATCTACGTCAGCGACGCCGGCCAGCTCTCCGGTCTCATCCACCGCGGTCTGACCACCTACACCCAGGCCGAGGACGGCAGCCTGACCGTCGTGGGCGACCTCGCCACCGACTCCGGCAAGCAGTCCGACGGCGGCAAGACCTGGACGTACACGCTCAAGGACGGGATCAAGGACCAGGAAGGTGACCCGATCACCTCCAAGGACATCCGTCACACCATCGAGCGCCTGTACGCCAAGCACATCACCGACGGCCCGACCTACATCCAGCAGTGGCTGTCCGGTGGCCCCGACTACCGCGAGGACCTGCCCGACGGTCCGTACGAGGGCGACCACCTGCCCGACTCCGTCCTGGAGACCCCGGACGAGAAGACGATCGTCTTCCACTTCGAGACCGCGCAGCCCGACCTGCCGCAGGCGCTCGCGATGCCGGGCTACTCCATCGTCCCCGAAGAGGACGACACCAAGGCGAAGTACGACCAGAAGCCCGTGGCGCTCGGCCCGTACAAGATCGACGAGTTCAAGCCCGGCAAGTCCATGAAGCTGGTCAAGAACACCGAGTGGGACCCGAAGACGGACCCCGCCCGCCACCAGTACGTGGACGGCTGGAACATCACGTTCAACCACAGCCGCGCGGACCAGACCGAGCGCATCCTCGCCGACCGCGGCGAGGCGGCCAACGCCATCCAGATGAGCGGCTCGGTGGACTCCACCAAGATCAAGCAGGTCATCGAAGAGGCCGACGACCGCACGATCAAGGGCTACCAGCCCTACGTGTGGCAGCTCAACATGAACATGGACCGCCTCAAGGACAAGAAGGTCCGCGACGCGATCACCCACGCGCTGCCCAACGGCCAGATCCTGCGCCCCGACGGCGGCTCCTACGCCGGTGAGCCGGCCGGCGGTCTGCTCGCCCCGACCCTGCCGGGCTACGAGGAGGGCTACGACCCCTACGGCAAGCTCGACAAGCCCAACGGCGACATCGAGAAGGCGAAGCAGCTTCTGAAGGAAGCCGGCAAGGAGGGCATGAAGCTCACCTACGCCTACGCCAACGTCCCGCACCGCCAGAAGCAGGCCGTCATCATCGAGACCGCCCTGGAGAAGGCCGGCTTCGACGTCCAGAAGAAGGACATCGACCAGGCCACCTGGTACGAGCAGGTCGGCAAGGTCGACAACGGCCTGGACATCTACATGACCGGTTGGGGCCAGGACTGGCCGTCCCCCTCCACCGTCATCCCGCCGGTGTACGACGGTGACCAGATCGCCGACGGCATGTCGAACTACTCGCACATCAACGACAAGCACGTCAACAGCGAGATCGACCGGATCTCCAAGATCCAGGACCCGGAAGAGGCCACCAAGGAGTGGGTCGAGCTGCACAAGTACATCGTGGAAGAGGTCAACCCGGCCGCTCCGCTGTACTACACCAAGCAGCTGCAGATCTACGGCTCCAACGTCGGTGGCGCCCGGTACAGCACGGTCAAGAGCTACATCGACCTCACCCAGCTGTACCTGAAGAAGTAACCGGCTCATGAGGTGGGTCCCCGGGGGAGAACCCCCCGGGGGCCCGCCCACGGGCTTTCGCTTCGCACGTCCCACCCCCGTCGTCGTTGTCGCCGTGCTGAGAGCTGCGAACCACCACCATGTTTAAATTCCTCCTTCGCCGGTCGGTCGGCGCCTTCGTCATCCTGATCCTGATCAGTGCCTTCACCTTCGCCATGTTCTTCGCCATCCCGCAGGACCCGGCCCTGCTGGCGTGCGGCAAGAACTGCACCCCGCAGAACCTGGCGATCATTCACGAGAACCTCGGGCTCGACAAGCCGATCACGGTGCAGTACTGGGAGTTCATGAAGGGCATCGTGGCGGGACGGGACTTCGCCGTCGGCCACTGCGACGCCCCCTGCTTCGGCGTGTCGTTCAACGACGACCGGATGGTGTGGGACACGATCATCGACCGGCTGCCCCTGACGCTCTCCCTGACCGTCGGCGGCCTCGTCCTCTTCCTGACCCTCGGTCTCGGCGCCGGCATGATCGCCGCCCGCAACAAGGGCACCTTCATCGACAAGGCCTTCAGCTCCGCCTCGCTGGTCCTCAGCTCGATGCAGATCTACTTCCTGGGCCCGATCGTGCTGGGCCTGCTGGTCTACAGCACCGGCTGGCTGTCCTCCCCGAAGTACGTGCCGATCACGGAGAACCCGGCGGCCTGGTTCGTCGGCCTGCTGATCCCGTGGTTCGTGATGTCGCTGATCTTCACCGCGAACTACACCCGTATGTCGCGGTCCACCCTGATCGAGCAGATGCAGGAGGACCACGTCCGCACGGCGAAGGCCAAGGGCATGTCCGAGAAGTACGTCTTCTTCCGCTACGCCTGGCGCGGTTCGCTGACCCCGATCGTCACGATCCTGGGCATCGACCTGGGCGCGCTGCTCGGCGGCGCCATCGTGACCGAGCTGACCTTCAGCCTCGCCGGCGTCGGACGCCTGGCCGTCGACTCGGTCCTCTACAAGGACCTGCCCCTGACCATGGGCGTCATGCTGGTCAGCGCCGCCTTCATCCTGCTCTGCAACCTCGTCGTGGACGCCGTGTACGGGTTCATCGACCCGCGTGTGCGCCTGTCCTAGGAGAACGACCGTGACCACACTCACCAAGACCGAGGGCGCGCCGTCCCCGACCGGGGCGGGTTCCTTCCTCTCGGTTCGCGACCTCCACGTCCGGTTCTCCACCGAGGACGGCATCGTCAAGGCCGTGAACAACCTCTCCTTCGACGTCGAGCGCGGCAAGACGCTCGGCATCGTGGGCGAGTCCGGCTCCGGGAAGTCGGTCACCAACCTCGCCATCCTGGGCCTGCACAACCCGCGGTCCACGGAGATCACCGGCGAGATCGTCCTGGACGGCCAGGAGCTGACCGGCGCCTCCGAGAAGACGATGGAGGGTCTGCGCGGCAACAAGATGGCGATGATCTTCCAGGATCCGCTGACCGCGCTGTCGCCGTACTACACCATCGGCCGCCAGATCGGGGAGCCCTTCCGCAAGCACACGGGCGCCTCCAAGCGCGAGGCGCGCGAGCGCGCCATCGAGATGCTGGAGAAGGTGGGCATCCCCCACCCCAAGACCCGCGTCGACGACTACCCGCACCAGTTCTCGGGCGGTATGCGGCAGCGCGCGATGATCGCCATGGCGCTGGTGTGCGACCCCGACCTGCTGATCGCGGACGAGCCGACCACCGCCTTGGACGTCACCGTCCAGGCCCAGATCCTCGACCTGCTCAAGGACCTCCAGCAGGAGTTCGGGTCGGCGATCATCTTCATCACCCACGACCTCGGCGTGATCGCCGACGTGGCCGACGACATCATGGTGATGTACGGCGGCCGGGCCGTGGAGCGGGGCACCACCGGCGAGGTGCTGCGGGCCCCCCAGCACCCCTACACCTGGGGTCTGCTCAGCTCGATGCCCCGGCTCGGCGGGGATGTGAACCAGAAGCTCCGGCCGATCGAGGGCACCCCGCCCAGTCTGCTCAACCCGCCGTCGGGCTGCCCCTTCCACCCGCGCTGCGAGTACAGGGACAAGGTCCCCGGCGGTGTCTCCTGCACCGGTGACAGGCCCCTGCTGCCCGAGGGCCGCGGAGCCGCCTGCCACCTGACGCCGGAGCAGAAGCGGACGTACTTCATCGAGCAGATCAAGCCCCGGCTGGGCTAGGGAGCAAGAGACATGAGCGACGAACTCACCCTGACCAGGCCGGCGGACCCGGCCGTGGGCACAGGCGAGCCCCTGCTGGAGGTCAAGGGGCTGACCAAGCACTTCCCGATCAAGGGCGGCTTCCCGATCAAGCGGACCGTCGGCGCGGTCCAGGCCGTGGACGGGGTCGACATGACCGTGCACGCGGGCGAGAGCTTCGGCCTCGTCGGCGAGTCCGGCTGCGGCAAGTCCACCACCGGCCGGCTGCTGACCCGGCTGCTGGAGCCGACGGGCGGCACGATCAACTACCTGGGCCGGGACATCACCCACGCCAAGCGCAAGCAGCTGGCGCCGATCCGGTCCGAGATCCAGATGATCTTCCAGGACCCGTACTCCTCGCTGAACCCGCGCCAGACGGTCGGCAAGATCATCGGCGGGCCGATGGAGATCAACGGCATCAACCCGCCCGGGGGCCGCGAGAAGCGGGTCCGCGAGCTGCTGGAGATCGTCGGCCTCAACCCCGAGCACTACAACCGCTTCCCGCACGAGTTCTCCGGCGGGCAGCGCCAGCGCATCGGAGTGGCCCGCGCACTCGCGCTGGAGCCGAAGCTGATCGTGGCCGACGAGCCGGTCTCCGCACTGGACGTCTCCATCCAGGCACAGGTCGTCAACCTGCTCCAGCAGGTGCAGCGGGAGATGGGCATCGCCTTCATCTTCATCGCGCACGACCTGGCGGTCGTGAGGCACTTCTCGCAGCGTGTCGCGGTGATGTACCTCGGCAAGATCGTGGAGGTCGGGGACCGCGAGTCGATCTACACCCGGCCGCGGCACCCCTACACCCACGCGCTGCTGTCCGCCGTCCCCGAGGCGGTGCTGCGCGACGAGGACGAGACCGAGGGGCGCGAGCGCATCCGCCTGGCCGGCGACGTGCCCTCGCCGATCTCGCCGCCGTCCGGCTGCCGCTTCCGCACCCGCTGCTGGAAGGCGCAGGACAAGTGCGCGACGGACGTGCCGCCGCTGGTGCAGATCGAGGGCAACACCCCCGGTCACCTGACGGCGTGCCACTTCCCGGAGGCCGGGACCATCGAGGGCGGCAAGGAGATCGTCCTCGACCCGGGCCTGGCCGCCATGGAGCACAAGGACACCGGGGCCGCCGACTCGGGCAAGGAGTCCTGAGCACAGCGCCCCGGAACCCGCCCGGACGCCGCCGCGCCCCCCGCGAGGGGCGCGGCGGCGTCCGCGTCGTACGGCTTGTGAGGCCTGACGCGGCCGGGCACGGTCACGCCACGCCCAGTGACCTCTTGAGGAAGGCCACCTGGAGCAGCAGCAGGTTCTCGGCCACCTGCTCCTGCGGGGTCATGTGCGTCACCCCGGACAGCGGCAGCACCTCGTGCATACGGCCGGCGGCCAGCAGCGCCGAGGACAGCCGCAGGGTGTGGGCGGCCACCACGTTGTCGTCGGCCAGGCCGTGGACGATCATCAGCGGCCGGTGCGGACCGGCCGGCGCCGACAGCCCCTCGTCGGTGACCAGGGAGTTGGCCGCGTACACCTCCGGCCGTTCCTGGGGCAGGCCGAGGTAGCGCTCGGTGTAGTGGGTGTCGTACAGCCGCCAGTCGGTGACGGGAGCGCCGGCCACCGCCGCGTGGAAGACGTCGGGGCGGCGCAGTACGGCCAGCGCGGCCAGGTAGCCGCCGTAGGACCAGCCGCGGATGCCGACCCGGTCCAGGTCCAGGGGGTGGTCCCCGGCCAGTGCGTGCAGGGCCTCGACCTGGTCGTCCAGGGTGGTGCCCGCCAGATCGCCCGCGACCGCCTTCTCCCAGGCGGGGGAGTTGCCGGGGGTGCCGCGGCCGTCCGCGACCACCACGGCGAACCCCTGGTCGGCGAACCACTGCGAGGTCAGATGCGGGTTGTGCGCGGCCACCACGCGCTGGCCGTGCGGGCCGCCGTAGGGGTCCATCAGGACCGGCAGCACCCCGTCGCCGTCGCGGTACCCGGTGGGCAGCAGCACGGCGGCCGGAATCCGCCGGGCACCCGCGCGCAGCAGCCGGGGGCGGGCGGTCAGCATGGGCGTCTCGGCGTGTGAGGCGATGACGGCCAGCGGCGTCGGTGCGCCCTTGCCGGTCTCGGGCAGGCGCAGCGCCTCGGCGCGGGCGCCGGGCCGGTCCGGGGCCGCGGTGGACAGCACCACGGTGTCCCCGCCGCGGACGGCGGAGGCGATGTGCGCGCCGCCCGAGGGACTCACCCGCTCCCAGCCGCCCTGGTCGCCGCTGCCGCGGAACCAGGCCCGGTAGACGGCGATCTCGCCCACGGGGGAGTCCTCCGGCGCGTCCGGCCCGGCCGAGGCGGAGAACAGCACGTCCTCGTCACCGACGTCCAGTACCGCGCGTACGTGCAGGGCGGCCGAGGTCAGCGGCCGGTCACCGACCACCAGGACGCGCGCCCCGCCCTCGTCGGCGATCCGCACCAGGCGCCCGTCGGGCGTCCAGACGGGCACGCCGGGGAAGAGTTCCAGCCACGCCGGGTCCTCGTCGGCGTGCAGCGGCGCGGTGCGTCCGGTGGCGGTGTCGACGGTCAGGTAGAGGTGGCTGCGCTGGTCGCGCGACTGGACGAGCAGCAGGGGCGGCCCGGCGGCCGACCAGTGGACGCGCGCGAGGTAGGGGTAGCGGACGCGGTCCCAGACCACCTCGGTGCGGCCCGCCTCCCCGGCCGCCTCTCCGGCTCCCTCCCCGTCCCCGACGTCGAGCAGATGGAGTGTCACCTCGGCGTTGTCCGTGCCGGCGGCCGGGTAGGCCACCTCGGCCGGCTCGCTCTCGGGGTTGGCCGGGTCGGCGATCCACCAGCGGCGCACGGGCGAGTCGTCCACCCGGGCGGCCAGCATCCGGGTGCCGTCCGGAGACCACCAAAAACCCCGGGAGCGGTCCATCTCCTCGGCCGCGGCGAACTCCGCCAGACCCCAGGTCGTACGGCCGCGGCCGGGGGTCTCCTCCGGCCCGGCCACCGCCCGGTCGCCCCCGCCGCCGAGGTCCGCCACGCGCAGGGCCCCGTCCGCCACATAGGCGACGCGCCGGCCGTCGGGGGA
>NZ_JAKMAY010000151.1:0-13899 GCF_022015835.1 Streptomyces sp. ICN903
CATACTGGACTGGCCGGGGGGCGGCAGGGCGAGAGGGGGTGGCGGCGCGCGATGAGGGAGAGCACACTGATCCAGGGCCGGTACCGGCTGCTGGACCTCGTCGGGCGCGGCGGCATGGGACAGGTGTGGCGCTCGCACGACGAGTCGCTGGACCGCGAGGTCGCCGTCAAGTGCCTCAAGCCGCCGGCCGGCCAGGACGACCCGCACGCGATCGGGACGCTGCGTGAGCGCTTCCGCCGCGAGGCGCGCGTCGCCGCCTCGCTCCAGCACCGCGGCGTGACCGTCGTCCACGACTTCGGGGAGCACGAGGGGGTGCTCTACCTGGTGATGGAGCTGCTGAGCGGGCACGACCTCGGCCGGCTCCTGGAACTGGGCGGGCGGCGGCCGCTGCCCGTGCCCGACCTCTTCGACATCGCCGAGCAGATGGCCGATGCCCTCGCCTACACCCACGACCGGGGCATCGTCCACCGCGATCTCAAACCCGCCAACGTGATGCGCACCGCCGACGGCACCGTGAAGATCTGCGACTTCGGCATCGCCCGGTTCGACCGCGGCACGGCCCCTCCGTCGGGGTCCGCCGGAACCAACGGCGGCTTTCCCATGGGCACCCCGCACTACATGTCGCCCGAGCAGATAGCCGGAGCCCACCTCGACCACCGCAGCGACCTGTACTCGCTCGGCTGCGTGCTGTACGAGATGGCCACCGGCGTCCCGCCCTTCGACCTGGAGGACACCTGGGGCGTCCTCGTCGGCCACCGCGAGACCGCCCCCCGTCCGCCGCGCGAACTCCGTCCCGAACTGCCCGGGGACCTGGAGCGGATCATCCTCGACCTGCTGGCCAAGGAACCGCGCGAGCGGCCCGGAGACGCGGCGGAACTCGGCCGCCGTACCGCCGAGGCGCGCCGCGCGGGGAGCCCCGGCGGGCAGTCGGCACCGCTCCGGGAGCGGCCCGGCTCCTTCGGGCGGCTCCCGGTGTGGACCCACGGCATGGGCGCCGGCGCCAGGGCCGTCGCCGGCCTGCCGCCGCGTCCCGGCACCTCGCCGCTCTTCGGGCACCAGGGGGTGCTGAGCGGCCCGTGGACCGGCCCCGGGGCCGACGCCGGGCGAGCCGGCGCCGGCCGGGACGGGGATCAGCCGGCGAGGGCCGCCACCGCCTCCTCGACGCTGCCGTAGAAGTCGAAGATCTGGTCCAGCCCGACGATCCCGAAGACGCGCATGATGTCGTCGTCCAGACCGGCCAGCGCCAGGCTGCCGCCCACGGCCTGGATGAGGTGGTAGGCCGTGATCAGGACGGTGATGCCGCTGGAGTCGCAGTAGACCAGGCCGGACAGGTCGATGACGACCGCGGTTCCCCGGTCGCGGGGCAGCTCGTTGAGCGCCTGGCGCATCCGGTCGGCGGTGTGGTGGTCCAGCTCGCCGGACACCTCCAGCAGACAGGGGCCTGCGGGGTGGGAGCGCAGCGTGACGGTCAGATCTCGGTCGGGCACCCGTTCTCCTGTACGCGCTGGTCGGTCCGGTCGTCCCCCGGCACGGCCTGGGAGGCGGGAAGGCGCCGGGGCGGGACTCCCCGCGGCGCGGATCCGCGGGGACGCTGATCGACTGCCCGCTCCCGGAGCGGGCGAACCCCGCGACCCGGCCGCGCCACGGGCCGTGGCCGGCCGCGTTTATCCTACGGGACCGGTCGCGGCGCATCCTCGCCGTACCAGTGGATATGCGCATCGGTGACGGGGACCGCGAAATCGTGGGACACGCGGCGGGCGAGGAGGGCGGAGGCGATGGGCGACGCTGACGGGGCCGAGCCTGTGGAGCTGCTCTTCCCCGGGAACGGCGAGATGGCCGAAAGGATGCGCGCCCTCGACTGGGCGGGTACCCCGATGGGCGACCCGGCCGGCTGGCCGGCGAGTCTGCGCGCCGCCTGCCGCATCTGCCTGACATCCCGTTTCCCCATGATCCTGTGGTGGGGCGAGGACCTGCGGTTCCTCTACAACGACGCCTATCTTCCGCTGCTGGGCGACAAGCACCCCGGGCTGGGCAAGCCGGGCAGGCAGGTGTGGGGCGAGATCTGGGACGTCATCGGCCCGATGCTGCGGTCGGTCATGGAGACCGGACAGGCCACCTGGTCGGAGGACCTGCTCCTGAGGATGGAGCGGCACGGCTATCTGGAGGAGTCGTACTGGACGTACTCCTACAGTCCGCTGCACGACGACGACGGCCGGGTGCGGGGGGTCTTCACCGCGGTCAACGACACCACCGAGCGCGTCGTGGGTGAGCGGCGACTCGCCGCGCTGCAGGACCTGGGAGCCCAGACGAGCACCGCCCGCAGCGTGGGGGAGGCGTGCGAGCTGGTCGCCCGGGCACTGGGACGGGCGGAGCGGGACGTACCGTTCGCCGCCGTCTATCTGCGCGACTCCGGCGGTGAGCCCGTCCTGACCGCAGTCAGCCCGCCGGGCACGTCCCCCCGGCCCCTGCCGGACGGTCCCGGGAACTGGCCGCTGGAGCGGGTGCTGGCCACCGGCGAGCCGGTGGTCGTCGATGACGTCGTACACCGGTTCGGGCGGCTGCCGTCCGGAGGGTGGGAGAGGCCGCCCGCCCAGGCGATGGTCCTGCCGCTGCCGGGCGAGACCGGGGCGGGGCCGGTCGGGGCGATCGTCCTCGCCGCCAGTTCCGGGCGTGTCCTGGACGACAACTACCGGGCCTTTCTGGATCTGGTGGCCCGGCAGACCGCCGCGCTGGTCAACGGAGCCGTGGCGTACGAGGTCCAGCAGCGCAGGGCCGAGGAGCTCGCCGAGCTGGACCGTGCCAAGACCGCGTTCTTCTCCAACATCAGCCACGAGTTCCGCACCCCGCTGACGCTGATCACGGGCCCGCTGGAGGAGCTGCGCGGGCAGCTGGCCGGAGCCGGTGAGCAGGTCCGCGAGGAGCTGGAGGTCGTCCGCCGCAACGCGTTGCGCATGGGCAAGCTCGTCAACACCCTGCTGGACTTCTCCCGCATCGAGGCCGGGAGGATGCGGGCCCGGTTCGAGCCGGTGGACCTGGCGGCCGTCACCACGGGGCTCGCCGGTGTCTTCCGCTCGGCGGTGGAGCGGGCCGGCCTGGACTTCGAGGTGGACTGCCCCGCGCTGCCCGAACCGGTCCACATCGACCGCGACATGTGGGAGAAGGTGGTCCTCAACCTGCTGAGCAACGCGCTGAAGTTCACCTTCGACGGCTCCATCGGTGTGACGCTGCGCGCCGAGGACGGACGGGCGGTGCTGCGCGTGTCCGACACCGGCATCGGGGTGCCCGCCCACGAGCTGCCGCGGCTGTTCGAGCGGTTCCACCGCATCGAGAACGTCCGCGCGCGCTCGAACGAGGGCAGCGGCATCGGACTGGCGCTGGTGAAGGAACTGGTCGGCCTGCACGGCGGCACCATCACCGCCGACAGCACCGAGGGCGGGGGCACCGTCTTCACCGTCCGCCTGCCCTTCGGGACGGCACACCTGCCCGCCGGTTCGGTGGCACGGGCCACCGAACCGCTCCCGGTGTCCGCCGCGGACCCCTACCTCCAGGAAGCGCTGCGGTGGCTGCCGGACGGGGAGGGCGAGGAAGACGAGGGAGGGGACACCGGGCGGGAGGAGCCCGTACCACCGGCCCCCGGGGCGGCGCGGGCCCGGGTGCTGGTCGCCGACGACAACGCCGACATGCGCGAGTACCTGCGGCGGATCCTGGCCCCCGGCTACCGGGTGACGACGGTGGCCGACGGGCGGGCCGCCCTGGACGCGGTCCGCGCCGACGCCCCGGACATGGTAGTCAGCGATGTGATGATGCCCCGGATGGACGGCCTGGAGCTGGTGGCGGCGCTGCGCGCCGACTCCCGCACCGCCTCCGTGCCGGTGCTGCTGCTGTCGGCCAGGGCCGGCCAGGAGGCGTCCATCGAAGGCCTGGAGGCGGGGGCCGACGACTACCTGGTCAAGCCGTTCTCCGCCGCGGAGCTGCTGGCGCGGGTACGGGCTGCCGTGAAGCTGTCGCGGCTGCGCAACCACCACGCGCAGTGGCGCACCGCCCTGGTCGACTCGCTCCAGGAGGCGTTCTTCGTCTGCGACGAGGAGGGCGCCGTCGTCGAGATCAACTCCGCCTTCACCGACATCCTCGGCTACGGCCCCGAGGACCTCCCCTACCGGCCCAAGCACCCCTGGTGGCCGGACGAGGAGACCGACCCCGAGGCCCACCGGGCCATCGAGAGGGCCTTCGCCCAGGTCGTGGGCGAGCAGAAGGGCAGCTACGTCACCCCCGTCAGGCACCGTGACGGGCACCGGCTGTGGGTGTACGCCTCCTTCAACGAGGTCCGCGACCCCGACACCGGCAGACGCATGGTGGTCGGCACCTTCCGCGACGTCACCGCCGAACGCCTCACAGCCCAGCGCGAGACCGCCCTGGCGGCGCTGAGCGTACGGCTGTCCGAGGCCGGAAGCGTCCCCGAGGCCCTGCGGGCCGCGCTGGACGAACTGCGCGGGGTGTGGCGGGCCCCCCGCGCGCTGGCCGTCACCTGGGACGGCCCGGACCGGGCCCCCCGGCCGGCCGCCGCGGTGCCCGGCACCGCGTGGGGCCGGCCGGGCGATCCGGTGCGCGAGGCCGTCGAGTCCCTGCGCGGCCGCAACCCCCTGCACCCGGTGGCCACCACCGAACCGGCCGGGATCGGCATCACCCTGGAGCATCCCGGGGGGCCGCTGGCGCTGTGGGTCGAGGCGAGCGCGGAGCGGCCCTTCATCGGCGAGGACCACACCCTGCTGGCCGTGCTGGGCGGCTACCTCGGGCAGATGCTGCAACGCGTCCACCTCTTCGAGCAGCAGCGCGAGACCGCCCTGGCCCTCCAGCGGGCCATTCTCGGCCCCGACCGCCTCCCGGTGGGGTTCGCCGTCCGCTACGAGCCCGCCGCCCGGCCCCTGGAGGTCGGCGGGGACTGGTACGACACCGTCGAGCTGCCCGACGGCCGCATCGGCATCGTCGTCGGCGACTGCGTCGGCCGCGGCCTGGAGGCGGCCACCGTCATGGGCCAGCTGCGCAGCGCCTGCCGGGCGCTGCTGCTGCAGTTCGCCGACCCGGCCCAGGTGCTGGCCGCGCTCGACCGGTTCGCCGCCCTGATCCCCGGCGCGCTGTGCGCCACCGTCTTCTGCGGTGTGCTCGACCCCGCGACCGGCCGGCTGGCCTACAGCAGCGCCGGACACCCGCCGGGCATCCTGACCCATCCGGACGGCACCACCGAACTGCTCGACCAGGGCCGCTCCATCCCCCTGGCGGTGCGGCCGGGCCGTCCGCGGCCCACGGGAACGCGCACCATGCCGCCGGCCTCCGTCCTGCTGCTGTACACCGACGGCCTGATCGAGCGCCGCAGCCGCCCGCTGCACGCGGGCATCGCCGAGGCCTCGGCCGCCGCCCGGCGCGGGCGCGGCGCGGACCTGGAGAAACTGGCCGACGACATCCGCACCGGTCTGGAACCGGCCGGCGGCTACGACGACGACATGGCGCTGCTGCTCTACCGCCACCCCGCGCCCCTGGAGGTGGCCTTCCCCGCCGAGTCCGCCCAGCTCGCCCGCGTCCGCGGCGCCCTGCGCGACTGGCTGGAGCGGCTGGACGCCGGACCGCGTCTGACGCAGGCGGTCCTGGTCGCGGTGGGGGAGGCCTGCGCCAACGCCATCGAGCACGGCCACCGCGACAATCCCGGCCGCACCGTGCGCCTGAGGGCCGTCGCCGCCGCGGACGCCCTGCGCCTGACCGTCACCGACACCGGGAGCTGGAAGCCCCCGCAGCCCGAGGCCAACGCCCACCGCGGCCGCGGCCTGATCCTGATCCACGCGCTCATGGACCAGGTCGACATCGTCACCGACGAGACCGGAACCACCGTTGACATGCATGTGAGGATCACACGTTGACCACCCCCCTGACACTCACCGACCAGCGGCGTCCCGACGGCACCCCGGTCCTCGTGGCCGAGGGCGAGATCGACATGAGCAACGTCGGCGAGTTCCGGGCCGCGGTGGACCGGGCCGCCGGTGTCGCCGGTGCCGACGGCGGCGGACGGCTGGTGGTGGACCTCACCGCCGTGGACTACCTGGACAGCGCCGGGCTGGCGGCGCTGTTCGCCCACGCCGACCGTCTGGAACTGATCGCCCCGCCGCTGCTGGATCCCGTCCTGACCGTCTCGGGCCTCGCCGACCTGGCCACCGTGCGCATCGCCTGACGGGCGGCCGGGCCGCCGGGCGGGCCCCGGCCGTGACGGGGTGTCAGTCGGCGGAGAGTGACCAGCCGTCGGCGGTGACACGGCCGGCGTCCCGGCGCCGCGAGTCGTCGAACACCGTGCGCCCGCCGTCCTCGACCCGGATGCCGTCGACGTACGCGCCGCGTCCCACGTAGCGTGCGTCGGTGGTGTAGCGCCAGCGCAGCCGCACCGCCCGGCCGCGCCAGGCGTCCAGGTCCGCCAGCGCCCGGTGCCAGACGCGTCCGGAGAAGCCGTGCAGCGCACCCTCCGGGCGCTCCACCGGGGCCCGGCCGGGACGGGAGGTGGTGAACGGCACCGGCTTCCATGTGCCGCCGCCGTCGCCGGAGGCCTCCAGGCGCAGGACGTCGAAGGTGCGCTCGGTGTCCCACCACACCGAGAAGCTCAGCCGGGCGCCCTTACCGCCGCCCGTACCGCCGCCCGCGCCCTCTTCCGCGCCGTCGCCGAGTGCCACCTCGGGCAGGGCGAGCACGGCCGAGGTGCCGCTCGCCATCCCCGAGAACCAGGCCTGACGCCCGGAGGCGGGACGCACCGGCACGGCCCGGGCCAGGTGGGTGGCGGCGGCCACGCGCGGTGCGCTGCCGGAGCGCCAGGCGCGCACCGGGTGGACGGAGTTGCCCAGCAGCACCAGGAAGGTGTCGGTGGTCGGGTCCAGCACCAGGCAGGTGCCCGTGAAGCCGGTGTGCCCGGCGGTGCGGGGAGTCGCCATGGCCCCCATGAACCAGTGCTGGTACAGCTCGAAACCGAGGCCGTGCTCGTCGCCGGGGAAGGCGGTGTTGAAGTCGCGGAAAAGCAGGTCCACCGACTCCGGCTCCAGGACGCGGACGCCGCCGTACGCGCCGCCGCCGAGCAGGGCGCGGCACAGCACGGCCAGGTCCCAGGCGCAGGAGAAGACCCCGGCGTGGCCGGCCACACCGCCGAGGGCGTACGCGTTCTCGTCGTGGACCTCGCCGTGCACCATGCCCCGGTCCAGGCCCGACCAGGGGCGGCGGGCGTCCTCGGTGGCGGCGATGCGCGGCTTCCAGGAAGCGGGCGGGTTGTAGCGGGTCCACCGCATGCCCAGCGGTCCGGTGACGTCCTCGCGCAGCAGCGTGTCCAGCCCCTTGCCGGTGACCCGCTCCAGCACGAGCTGAAGGGCGATCAGATTGAGGTCGGAGTAGCGGTACACCGTGCCCGGCGGGTCCAGGGGTTCCTCCCGCCACAGCCGCCGCAGCCGGTCCCCCCCGGTGGGCTCGGCGTACAGCGGGAGCCAGGCGGCCAGCCCGGAGGTGTGGGTGAGCAGATGCAGCAGGGTGATCCCGTCCTTGCCCGCCGCGCCGAACTCCGGCAGGTAGGAGGCGACCGCGCCCTCCAGTTCCAGGGTGCCGCGCTCCATCTGCCGCACGGCCAGGATCGCGGTGAACAGCTTGGAGACGGAGGCCAGGTCGTAGACGGTTTCCGGGGTGGCGGGGACCTGTTCGCCGGCGGGGAGCTCGACGCCGGTGCCGGTGGCCTCGTCGTAGGCCGAGTAGCGCACCGCGTGGCCGATGGCCTCGTGGAGGGCGACGGTGTCGCCGCGCCCGGCCAGCAGGACCGCGCCCGCGTACCAGGGATGCTCGGGGGAGGGGCCCAGGAAGGTCCGCGCGTCCTCCACCAGACGCCGCAGATGCGGCTCCAGCAGTCCGGCCCGCCGCGCGGAGCCGCGGCGCAGGACGGGCGCGTGCCCGCCGGCGGCGAGGGCGTGCCCGCCCCGGGCGCGGGCCGCCGCGACGGGCGCCGAGGCCAGAACCAGACCGCCGCCGAGCGCGAGCGCCCGCAGACCGAGCTGCCGCCGGCCGATGCCCCCGCCCGCCCCGGTGCCGGAAGCGGGCGCCGGGCCCGGTGTGCGATCCCGTGCCGAACCTGTCATGCCGCGCCCCTTCGGGAAAGAATCTTTCAGCGGATCGGGAGAACGCTGGAACCTTCTTCCCGAGCGTGCCGTCCGTCAACCCCCGCGGCACGGCGGACGGGCTTTCCGGGCGGGCCGTCCCCTAACGGAGCACCACGCAGCCGCGCCGCTCCAGCTCCTCCACCAGCCCCGGATCGACCGCCGTCCCGTTCCAGCGCAGATCCAGCTTCTCCAGCGCGGGCAGCTCCCGTCCCAGCCAGCGTGGCACCGTGCGCAGCCGGTTGCCCCGCAGATCCAGGCGGCGCAGCCGCGGCAGGCCGCGCAGCGCCCCGGGCACCTCCTCCAGGGCGTTCTCGCGCAGTTCCACCTCGCGCAGCTCCCGCAGCCGGGAGAGGGAGGCGGGCAGCGAGGCCAGGGCGTTGCCGCGCAGCCACAGCTCCCGCAGCGCGGTGAGCCGCCCGAGTGAGGCCGGCAGCTCCCGCAGCCCGCACCGCTGGGCCCGCAGCTCCACCAGCCCCGCCATGCCGCCGATCTCCTCGGGCAGCGCGCCCAGCGGGTTGTCGCCCACGTTCAGATACGTCAGCGAGCGCAGCCGCCCCAGTGAGCGCGGCAGCGCGGTGAGCCGGTTGTCGTGGAGGTAGAGGCAGCCGTCCAGGCCCGTCAGCTCCCCGATCTCCTCGGGCAGGGAGGTGAGCGCGTTGTGGCCGAGGTCGAGGGTGCGCAGGCGCCGCAGCCGGCCGATCCGGGGCGGGAGGCCGGTGAGCGCGTTGTCCGCGAGGATCAGCACACGCGACTCCCGGCGCTCCCACACCTGTTCGGGAACGCGGGTCAGACCCGCGCGCCAGAGGTCGACCGTCGTCCCGCCGTCCGTCCGCTCCGCCGCTTCCGTCATGTCCGTACCGTATCCGCCGTCCCGGCCCCGGCCGCCGCACCGGCCTCGTGCTCCGGCCCACCCGCCTCCGGCGGGCGGGCCCACGGGCGCAGGCGCCCGCCGCTGACGGCGGCGACCCCGGCTTCGTCGTAGCGCCCGCTCTCCAGGGACCAGTCGAGGTTGCCCCGCATCACGTTGCGCATGCCGTCGACGTAGTCCTCCACGTGCGCCCGTGTCCTACGGGGCACGCCCGCGGCCTCCAGCAGGCCGGGCAGTCGCGCGGCGAGCTCCCGGAAGCGGGCGACCCGCCCGTTGGCGGCGGCGCCGATCTCCCGTACGCAGTCCGGGAGCGGACGGCCGGTGCCGTGCCGCAGGAGGACGACGGTGTTGTTCACGTCGCCGGCGGCCAGTTCCTTGTCCAGCGAGACGATGTCGTTGACGAAGATCGCCACGTCGTCGGTGATCCGCCGCATCTCCCTCAGCGGGCGGCCGCCGTGCAGCCCGGACGGCAGGGTGTAGCGGCCGCAGCGTTCGGCCAGGTCCAGGCAGGGCTGTATGCCGATGGTGTGCCGCCTGGCCGCCAGGAACTCCTCCACCGTGGGAAGCCGCGCCCCGGAACGGTTGAGGGCCTCACGGTGGTGGGCCAGCAGATAGCCGTGCCAGTGCCCGCGGAAGCGGTCCCGCCACACCGGCGGCATCCCCTCGTTGACCCGGTGCCACAGGTCGCGGAAGCTCTCGACCAGCGGGTCCGCGGGGACGCCGGACGGCGGCCGCCGCCCGTCCATGACGCGGACCAGGCGGTCCACGAGGCGGGTGACATCGTGCGGCCGCCGCCCCGAAGGCCCGTCCAGCCGGTCGTCGAAGACGAAGAACCAGCCGTTGACGTCGGTGGCCAGCATCAGGTCCTCGTCCGCGGCCCGGGGGTAGAAGCGGGCCATCGCCCGTTCCAGCCGCAGGGCGTCGTACTCCTCCAGCGCCGCTTCCCCGGTGAGCAGTCCGAACTCCCCGAGCCACCGGAGGGTGTGGAGCCTGGCCTTGCCGACGGCGGGGCTGACGGCGCCGGGGAAAGGTATCTCCAGGTGGGCCGTCCGCCGCAGCAGACCCTCCCGCCCGGCGGTGTCCCCGGCCGCGCCGGCTTCGGTCACGGGCATGACGCCTCCCTGGCGAGCGGTGAGCGAGGTGGTGGACGCGATGGTGAGAATGACGGGCGCATACGCCAACCCACCTTTGGACAAAGGCAGTTGCCGGTCAAGAGTGCCGGGAACACTCCGTGCTTCCCCCGGCACGGGGAGTGTGCGCGGGCGGCACTACCCGAAACGGCCCCCCACCGGGAGGGAAACCGGCCAAGAGCACCGCGTCCGGTTCGCACCGGCGTACGCTCTCCACCACCTGCCGCGGCAGTGGTGGAGCGGCAGCCGCGGCGGCGGACGAGGAAGGGGGGCGCATGCAGCGGGCGATGTCCGACGGAAAGTCCGGACCCGGAGCGCCGGACGACGTGCCGGCCGGGCGGGGCGGGGCCCGAGGACGCCCCGTCGCGCGCGGACGCACCGCACCGCCGGCGAGCAGGGGCGGGAACCGCCCTCCCGCACCGCCGCGCGGCCCGTCCGGCCGGTGCCCGCCGGCACCGGCCGGGACGGCGGACCCGCCGAGTGCCTGGAACGCCTGGGAGCCTCCGCCGTGCGGCTGGCCTGGGCCGCCGCGGTGCTCGGCGCCGAGGCGGCCCCCTCGCTCGCCGCGGACGTCGCCGCCCTGGAGCCTGGGGAGGCGGCCGAGGCCCGTGCCCGGCTGACCGCCGCCCGCGTCCTCACCGGTGGTGAGGGGGAGCGGCCGCTGCGCTTCTCCCACCCGCTGACCGCCACCGCCGTCCACCGGTCCATCCCGCCCGCCCTGCGCGTCGCCGTCCACGGTCAGGCCGCCGCGGTCGTCGCCGGCGCCGGACGCGGCCCCAAGGCCGCCGCACGCCATCTGCTGGAGGTCCATCCCGAAGGCGACCCGGCCGTCGTCGCCACCCTGCGCGAGGCCGCCGCCGAGTACCTGAGGGCCGGCGCCCCCGAGGCGGCCCGGCGGTGCCTGGAACGCGCCCTGCGCGAGCCTCCGGGGCCGAGGGAGAGGGCCGCCGTCCTCCACGAACTGGACCGCTGTCCCCTTCCCGCCCGGTTGGCCACCGCGGGCCGTCCGCGGGCGGCCCCGGCACGGGCCCTCGGACGGCGGTAGGGGGTCCGCCGGGCTCCCGCGGCCCCGGCGAGGCGGGGCCCGAAGGCCGGCCCGCCGCCGTACGGCAGGGGTGCGGGCCTTCGGGCCCGCGGCGGCACCGGGCCCGTACCATGGCCGCATGTCCTTTCTCCGCCGCCGCAGTGCCGCCACACCCGCCGGACCCGACTTCGACGTGCTGGCCATGGACCCCGGGGACTGGCCGGGCAACCTCGGGGCCGGGCTGCTGCCCGCGCCGGACGGAAGCTGCCAGGGCGTCTTCCTGCGCTACGACCTGTTCGGCGGACGCGGACCGGCCATGGTCATCGGGAACCTGCCGGAGGGCTCCCCGGCCCGCGAGACGGCCGAGGGACAGATCCCGTTCGAGGTCGCACAGTTGCTGGCGGCGCTGGAGAACGACGAGGAGGTCACCGTCACCGGGACGGAGGAGAGCCCGGTGATGCTGGACGACAACCTCCTGATCGTGCGGCGGATCATCTGCTCGGAGAGCCGGATCTCCTGCGTCCAGTTCGACCGCAGCGACGGCGTGCTGGTCACCATCGCCAGCTGGGACCGGCCGATCACCGAGGACCTCTACCAGTTGCTGAAGCCGCTGCCCGCGGAGCTGTTCCAGCGCTGACGCACCGGCGGCGCGGACGGCCGGGAGCACGAGGGACACGGAAGGGGAGGGGCGCCCCCGGGCGCCCCTCCCCTGTGCCCTGTGCCCGCCGGCGTCACCTCACCGCCGGGCCGGCCGCACCGTGACGTCGGCGGCCCTGACGAAGGCCACCCGGTGCCCGAGCTGGATCTGGTAGTACTCCTCCTCGCCCCGGACCACCACGTGGTTCGCGGGGTCGAAGGTCTTGGCGTAGTAGTACTCGCCCTTCGTCCGCAGCCCCAGCGCGTACGCCTGGCCCGCCTCCACCGTGTACGGCAGCGGCGAGATCGCCTGGGCCGGGATCCCCTCGGGGTAGGCGGAGGCCTCCGGGTAGGCGCGGCCGTACACGGGCACCGGTCCCGCGCCCTCCTTCGGAGTGACGACCAGGCCCCGGGAGGGCACCGCGGTCGGGGCGCCGGCGGGGTTGTGGAACCACGCCTTCTGCCCGAGGTACCAGATCGCCGTCCACTCGCCCCGGCGCTCGGCCACCGCGTACCGCTGGCCTGTCGAGGCGCGGGCGCCGGTGTCGTTGACGCCGGTGGTGGATTCGCCGCCGCCCGGCCGCAGCCCGGCGTCCTTCACCAGCGGCGCGTCGGAGCTCGGCCCGGTGTGCAGCCGTACCGCGCCCGAACCGTGCGGCGGGCAGGGCTGCCCGGAGCCGTCGCAGCGGGTGTAGAGGGGCTTGTGCTTCTCGTAGTCGGGCCGGATGGTCACCAGCTCCGAGCCCGGTCCGGCCGTGGGGTGGAAGGGCGCGCCCAGCAGCGTGAAGTAGTGCTGCCAGTCCCAGTACGGCCCCGGATCGGTGTGCATCCCGGGGATGTGGGCGGACGTCACGCCCGGCACGTTGTCGTGCCCGATGATGTGCTGCCGGTCCAGTGGGATGTCGTACCGGTGGGCCAGGTACCGCACCAGCCGCGCCGAGGTGCGGTACATCGCCTCGGTGTACCAGGCGTCGGGGGCGGTCAGGAAGCCCTCGTGCTCCAGGCCGACCGACTTGGCGTTGACGTACCAGTTACCCGCGTGCCAGCCCACGTCCCCGGTGGGCACGTGCTGGGCGATGTGGCCGTCGGAGGCGCGCAGCGAGTAGTGCCAGGAGACGTACTTCGGGTTCCGCACCAGGCTCAGGGTGGTGTCCCAGGTCGCCTCGGTGTCGTGCACCACGATGTAGTCGATCTTCTGCGACGCGGGTCGGTCGGCCTTGTCGTGGTTGCCGTAGTTCGGCGAGCCGTCGGGGTTGGCGTACTCCTCGTAAGGCGCCGGGATCCACTCGCACGAGACGGACTTCGGGCACTCCACGCGCTCGTCGCGCGCCGGGGACGCCGGACGCGGCCCCGGGCCGTCCAGCCGGGCGGCCTCCGGGGCCAGGCCCGGGTCGCCCTCCAGCACCACGTGCTGGCCGGAGTCGGTGGTGCGCCGCTGACCCTCGCGGATCACGTCGAAGACCTCGTCGGCGAAGACCTCGGCCGCCCGCGCGTCACCGGAACCCGGGTAGCGCGCCACGGCCCCGTACCACTGGGCGGGGTCGTCGCTCAGCGGCAGCCCCAGCTCCCGCTGGGCCGCGGCCAGCAGCGCCGCACCGCCGGCGACGTTGGCCGCCGGGTCCCGCCGCAGCTCCTCCTCGTCCAGCCCGGTCAGCTCGGCCGCCCGCTCCAGGGTGCGCAGCCGGCCGGGCAGGTCGGCGGGATCGGGCAGCGCGTCGTGGGCCCGCCTGGTGTCGCGGGCGGTGTCGCCGCGCGCGTCCTCCGCGCCGTGGCTGTGGTGGGGGTCCTCGGCCAGCGCGGTACGCGCGTCGGTCAGGTGCATGGGACCGTAGCCGCCCGAGACGCTGGGCGCGCCGCGGTGGCCGTCCCAGCGGGACTGCAGGTACGACACTCCCAGCAGCACGCTCTCGGGCACCTGGTAGCGGTCGGCGGCGCGGGCGAACGCCTCCTGCAGCGAGTCCGGCTCCCGCCCGCCGGCGTCGGCGGCGGCCGGGAGAAGGGGCAGCAGCAGGGCGGCGACCGAGGCCGCGGTGAGCACCCGCAACCGCCGGCGGGCGGAACCGCGCGGGGATGTCTGCG
>NZ_JAKMAY010000152.1:0-13809 GCF_022015835.1 Streptomyces sp. ICN903
GGCGGTGCGGCGGGGGTACGCGCGGGGCGGCCGGGGTAGACCTGGAACACGGCGATGCGGTCCCGGGCGCTGTGACCGCCCGGGACCGCGTCGACCGTTTCACCTCCGCGGGGTCAGACCCCGCGGCACCGGGGTCAGCGGCAGGTGGTGACGCTCAGGGAGCTGTCACCGCACAGCAGCAGGCTGGCCTCGGAGCCGCCGCCGGCGACGGTGCCCTTGTCCTCGGAGGTCTCCAGGGTCTGCAGGTCGAGAAGCGTCATTTCTCTGTTCCTTTCGTTTCCGTGGGGACGGGATTTTCCGGTACGGCCTCCCTGACGAGAGACCGGCTCTGGGGCCGCCTCGGGGGCGGCGGGAGGAAGGGCAGGTGCACGGAGGTGTCGTGCAGCGCGCTGCCCAGGGCGAGCAGACAGCCGGCCGTGCCGGTGGCGAGATCCATCGACAGGCGCATCATCTGTTCGCCGGGGAAGGCCAGCAGGCCCTGGTAAGGGACGGCGGCCCGGGTCAGCGAGGCGATCTGGCGGCGCAGGTCGGCCTCGTGGGCGCCGGGTTCGCCGACGGTGGTGCGGCTCAGGTGCAGGATCATCCCGGCCGTGCCCCGGAACAGGGCGGGCTGGGCGTAGAACCTGGAGCGGGCGGCCTTGACGATGTCGTGCCGCGCCCGCTCGAACCGCTCGTCGTCGCGGTGGGCGGCGTAGTCGTCCAGCACCATCCCGATGCCGACGCTGCCCTCGCCCAGGTAGGGCATGGTGCGCCAGCCCTCGTCCACCTGGAGGGCGCCGCCGGCGCTGATCACGCAGTGGTCGAGGTCGCGCCGCAGGGCGTCGGCGGCGAGGTCGAGCAGTCCGGGCTCGCCGGTGCGCTCGTAAAGCCGCAGGAAGAGCAGGGCCTGGCCGGCCGAGCCGTACAGCAGCCCGGCCCGGGGGCCTCGGCCGGGCTCGCGTCCGCCCTTGTCGGCGACGAGGCGAGCGCAGCGCAGCGCGGCGTCGCGCAGGGCGCTCTCGCCGGTGGAGGCGGCCAGGCAGTCCAGTGCCAGTCCGATTCCGGACAGTCCGCCGTGCAGGTCGGGGGCCAGGTCGTCCCAGGGCTGCTCCACGACCGTCCCGGCCAGTTCCAGGGCCCGGTCGGTGTGGCCGAAGCGCTCCAGGGTCCAGGCGATGCCGGACAGTCCGTCGTAGAAGCCCAGCGGGGTGCCGGAGGGGAGCTCCTTGGTCCTGCGCAGCAGCCAGTCCTCGGCGTCCGGGCACCTCTCGGCACCGGTGACGGCCAGGGCGTGGAGCACTCCGGCCGCGCCGTTGGCGAAGGAGAGGCTGCCGCCGGCGGCGAACTGGGCTATGTCGCCGGGGAAGAAGCGGTCCTCGCGTTCGGGGGTGGCCGAGGCGAGTACCGCCCGCGCCATCGAGTCGCGGCTGCGCGGCCAGTCAGCGGGGTGGACGGGCAGGTAGTCCCGCCCGGACGCGCCCGTCGCGGCACCCGCCGTCCCCTCCTGGGCCGTGCCGCCCGGCCCGCGCCCGTCGCCGTCCGGCTCCGGGGGCTCCCAGCCGCGGAGGATCTCCGCCACGGCCTCGTCGAGGAACTCGCGCGGTACGGGGAACTCCTCGGCCACCAGCTCGGCCAGGTGCGCCGCCTTGCCCCGGTCGATCGCCAGCAGGCTGGTCTGCGGCAGGAAGAGCGCGATGCGCAGGCAGGCCAGGGCGTAGCGGTCGACGTCGAACCCCCTGCGGTCGGCGGGGGCGACGAAGCCGGGGTTGGCGATGACCTGGCGGCGGCCCTCGTCGATGTGGGCGGCGGCCTCGAAGTCCAGCAGTGTCACCGACCGCTCGTCCTCGGAGACCATGATGTTGAACAGGTGCAGGTCGTTGAAGACGACGCCGCGGGCGTGGACGGCCTCGACGGCCTCCTCCACCAGCCGGTGGATGCGCAGGGCCCACTCGGTGTACCCGGCGATCGCGTCCGGGCCGGGGTCCGCCTCGATCAGGGGGTGGCGCAGGGCGAAGAAGCTGTTGAGCGGCCTGCCGTCGACGTACTCCAGCACCAGGAACCAGTGGTCGCCGAGCTGGAACCAGTCGCGCACCTCGGGGGTCTGCGGCAGGCCCGACAGCCTCTCCAGCGCCTCCTTCTCGCGGCGCAGGCGGGTCACGGCGTCGGCGCCGTCGGCTGCGAGGCCGGCGTGGGGGCGGCCCTCCTTGAGGACGACCTTCTCGCCGGTGCGGGTGTCGGTGCCGACGTACACGCCCCCGCCGTTGGAGAAGTGCAGTGCCTTCTCGATGCTGTAGGGGATGTCGGCGACCTTCGCCGCGCCGCGGGCCTCCAGGTGGGGCCGCAGGAAGTCGGGGAGGGTGATCCAGTCGGGGACGTGGAAGGCCGGGTCCCTGCGGTCGGGCACCAGGCGGCCCTCGGCGTCCTCGACGGCGGGACGCAGCTCGCCGTCCTCGTAGCAGTGCCGCTCGGTGAAGCTGCCCCAGCGCACGTACACCGGGCCGTTCCCCCAGCGCAGGTCGCTGAGGATGTACGGGCCGCTCTCGCCGGTCAGCAGCGCGTCGAGGTCCTCGGCGATGGTGCGGCACTGCTCGTCGCCGGCCGGGTAGACGGTGACGAACTTGCCGCTGGCGCCGCGGTCTGCGTACTTGGCGTTGCGGTTGTGCAGCAGGTAGCGGCTGGGCATGAACTTGAAGGCCACACCCCGGGACACGCAGTAGTCCCAGACCTTCTCCAGGATCCGCTCGGCGTTGTCCAGGCAGGCCGAGACGTGGATCTTCCAGCCCTGGGCGGGGAGTTCGGCGTCCAGCGGGCGCAGGGCCAGCCAGTCCCCGGAGCGGTGGCGCTGCCAGCCTTCGGGGGCCGGGCGGCGGGCGGCCTCGTAGGTGCCGGCCCGTCCGGTCTCGTCGGAGAGGCGGTGGGGGGCGTCGTAGAAGTGGCGGTCCGCGTCGCAGAAGACGGCGTAGCCCTTGCTCATCGTTCCCCCTTCGGCCTTCTCGGTCACCGGCGGCGTCTGGGGAAGACGATTCCACGGCGCCGAAGGGGCGCGACAGTCACAGCTGTCACGAGTCGGCCGTGAGGAACTCATGAGTAGTCTCCGCGGCGGGGAAGGGCGCCGCGGGCCCGTGGAGAAGCGCCGGTCCGCACCGCCGGGCGGCGGTGCGGACCGGTGTGACGTGCCAGGTCCGGCGGCGGTTCCCGGGCGGACCCGGCCGGCGCGGCCCTAGCGACCGGCCTGGAGCGCGCCCCAGGTGCCGCTGCCGACGATGCCGTCCACGGCCAGGCCGCGGCTGCTCTGGTAGTCGCGCACGGCGGTCTCGGTGTTCGGGCCGAAGGCTCCGTCGATGCCCACGGTGCGGCCGAGCGCCGCGGTCAGGGAGCGCTGCAGCCGCTCCACGTCCGCTCCCGAACTCCCCCGCTTCAGCACGGGCCTGGTGCCGGCCGACAGCAGGGCGGTCCAGGTGCGGGCGCCCACGACGCCGTCGGCGGTCAGGGAGCGGCTGCTCTGGAAGGCCCGCACCGCGCTCCCGGTGCCGGAGCCGAAGACGCCGTCCACCGTGCCGGCGTCGAAACCGCTGTCGTTCAGCAGCTGCTGGGCGGCCTTCACCTGGGCTCCGGTCGAGCCGCTGCGCAGGGTGCTGTAGGAGGTGAAGTTCAGCTGGACGGGGGCGGTGGCGTCGCCGTCGCGGACCAGCTGCATGTAGTAGGTCCAGTTCCAGTTGGGGCCGGGGTCGGTGTGGTCGTTGCCCGGCACCTCGACGTGGCCCACGATGTGCGACCGGTCCTTGGGGATGCCGTAGCGGTCGCACAGGTGGCGGGTCAGGGCGGCCGAGGAGCGGTACATGGCGTCGGTGAACCAGGAGGGGTTGTCCACGTAGCCCTCGTGCTCCAGGCCGATGGAGTACGGGTTGCCGGACTTGGCGTGCCAGGCGGTGTCGCGGTCGCGGACCATCTGCGTGACCTCGCCGTCCGAGGAGCGGATCACGTAGTGGGCGCTGACGTTGGAGCTGGGGTTCTGGAACCAGCTGATCGAGCCGGCGTAGGAGCCCTGGGTGACGTGGACGACCACATGGGTGATCGACGACGAGCGGCCCGAGGTGTAGTTGCCGGAGTGCGCCGCCACCCACCGCGCGGGCGGGTAGTCGGTGCTCAGCGCTCCCGCCTCGGACGACGCGCCCAGCGGCCGGACCTTCGCGTAGCGGCCGAGTTCCGGCTCGGTCTCCCTGGGCCGTACGGTGACCCGCTCGCCGGCCGGGGTCAGGGCGCTGAAGCCGTCCTCCAGGAAGTCGTAGACGGTGTCGGCGTACAGCCGGGCGGTGCGGTCGTCGTCCGCGCCGCCGTAGCGGGCCACCACCGGGTACCAGGCGTCCGCGTCGCGGCGGTCGGCGGCGTCCAGGCCCAGCTCGTCGGCGTAGGAGCGCAGGACGGCCGCGCCGCCGAGGATGTTGGCGGCGGTGTCCTTCCTGAGGTCGGCGGCCGGCTCGCCGGTCAGCTCGGCGGCCTTCTCCAGGGTGCGGCGTTCGGGGTTGCTGACCAGGTGCATCACGCCGTAGCCGCCGGCGTGGCTGGGTTCGCCGCCATGGCCGTCGAGGTGGGTCTCCCCGTAGCCCACCGCGACCAGCAGGTCGCGCGGGACCTGGAACTCGTCGGCCGCCCGCTCGAAGGCCCGGTTCACCGGGGCGCGCGGGTCCGGGTCGGCGGGCGCGGCACTCGCGGGCTGGCCCGTGGCGATCAGCGCCGCGGCGGCCGCGGTGGCGAGTACGGGGGTGCCCGCCCGTCTCCAGGCGGTGAGGCGTCGGAACATTCTTCCTCCCGGTCAGCATGTGCGTGGGGGGTGAGCATCTGCTGCTCGCTCACGCCGGTGGTCGGAAGGAACTCCTACCCTGAAAGACATGTACACGTCAATAATTTCCCGGATTCCCCCAGCGATTCCGCCCACCAACCGACAGGAATTCCGCGCAGGGCTCGGGAAAATCCCTGAAAAGCCCCGAAAAGCAGCATCCGGTCACCCGGACGGCTGTCACCGCCTGCGCGGACGGCCCCCGGCGCGACCGTCCCCGCGCCGGGGGCATTCGCGCCCCAGCAGAGAGTGGCGGATCCGCGCTACGCGCGTCAACGAAATGCACCGGGAACCATGGGAATTCTTTGGTGTGAACCACTGGAAAGGGCTGCGGAACGGACGGGGGAACCGCGTCGGAACACCTATTGGCGCGTCATGGGCCGGATCACCGGTGTGATCCCGCTCCCACCTGCGGTCCGGCCCCAACCACGCCCGTTAGAGTGAACCGCGAAACGTCCTGTGCCCGAGTGGGGGAAGCCGGTGCGAATCCGGCGCTGACCCGCAACCGTGAGCGGGCGGACACCGGCCCGTCCGCCGTACAGCCGGAGCACCCGCCCGGGCACACGAGGCTCCCGGGGCCGCGCACCGCCGCACGGCGGTGCGCGGCCCCGGACCGGCACCGTCGAGGAATGCGGAGCCGAGCCCGGTGTGCCCCGTGCGGTGAGCGCGGCCGGCCGTCCGTGCACGGCTGCGCCGCGAGAAAGGCACCCGCCCATGTCCCTGCGCCGCACCGCCGCGGCCCTGGCCGCATCCACCGTGCTCTGCGCGGTCGCGGCCCCCGTCGCCGCCGCCGACGAGTCGCCGTCCGCGCAGGCCCCGGCGCAGCGGGACCTGCCCTCCGGGCTGTACGGGAAGGACGACCCGCAGTACGACGGCGTGTGGCGCCAGTCGACGGCCCTGCTCGCCCAGGACGCGGTCGGGGTGAAGCCCGCGTCCAAGGCCGTGGCGTGGCTGGCCGGCCAGCAGTGCGAGGACGGCTCCTTCGCCTCCTACCGTCCCGACCCCACCGAGGCGTGCACCGCGAAGACGGTGGCCGACGTCAACGCCACGGCCGCCGCCGTCCAGGCGCTGGCCGCCCTCGGCGGCCACGGCGAGCGGGTCGAGCGGGCCGTGAAGTGGCTGCGGCTGGTCCAGAACGACGACGGCGGCTGGGGCTTCAACCCCGGCAGCCCCAGCGACGCCAACTCCGTCTCCGTCGTGATCGGCGCCCTGGACGCCGCGGGCGAGGACCCGGCGAAGGCGCTTTCGGCGAAGGGCGGGAAGTCCCCCTACAACTCCCTCCTCGGCTTCCAGCTCGGCTGCGACGCCGACAAGGACGAGCGCGGCGCCTTCGCCTACCAGCCCGACGAGAAGGGCCGCCTCGCCGCGAACGACGACGCCACGGCCGCCGCAGTGCTGGCCGCCCGCGGCGAGGGCCTGGCCACCGGGCCGGGTGGTGAGGACGGCGGCGGCGAGGACCGCGGCGCCGCGAAGGCCCTGGAGTGCGGCGAGGACGGCGAGGGCGGCGCGGAGCGCACCCCGGCCGAGGCCGCCGAGGCCGGCGCCGCGTATCTGACGCGGGTGCTCGAGGAGGGCGGCGGGCACCTGAAGTCCGCCATGCCCGGCGCCGAGGAGCAGCCGGACCACGGCAACACCGCCGACGCCGTGATCGCCCTGGCCGCCGGCGGCCACCGCGACGCCGCCGCGAAGTCCCTGACCTGGCTGGAGAAGAACCTCGGCTCCTGGGACAAGGCCACCACCGGCCCGGCCGCCCTGGGCCAGCTCGTACTGGCCGCCCGCGCCGCGGGCGGCGACCCGGCCGACTTCGGCGGGGTGAACCTGGTCGAGCGGCTGAACGCCACCGGCCCGGCCCCGGTGCACGTCCCCTCCGGCAAGGGCGGCGAGGACGGCGGCCGGCAGGAGGCCTCGCAGGACGGTGACGGCTCGCCGGTGATGTGGTCCCTCGTCGGCGCGGGCCTGGTCGCGGGAGCGGGCGCCGGCTTCCTGATCAGCATGCGCAGGAGGCGGAACCGGTGACCACGCCGCGCACCGTGCTCACCGGTGTGTTCACGGCCGTGCTCGCGGGCGTGTTCACCGCCGTGCTGTCGGCGGTGGGCGCCGCCCCCGCGCACGCCGCCGGCTACCGCTACTGGTCCTTCTGGGAACGCAACAGCGGCCAGTGGACGTACGCCACGCAGGGGCCGGGCACGCTGCGGCCCGAGGACGGCGACGTACTGGGCTTCCGGTTCGCCGTCAGCGAGGACTCCGCCGAGGCCGACAAGCCCCGCGGCGCCGGTGACTTCGAGGAGATCTGCGGCGGCACCGAGGCCGGGGAGGGGAGCAAGCGGATCGCGCTGAGCGTCGACTTCGGCACCCGGGCCGACGCGCCCGGGGGCGAGAAGCCGCCCCGGGGCCGCACCGAGTGCGCGCACGTGCCCGAGGACGGGACCGCCGCCGAGGCGCTGGCCGCCGTGCTGAAGCCGCTGCGGTACAACTCCGACTCGCTGCTGTGTGCCATCGCCGGCTATCCGCGCACCGGCTGCGGTGAGCAGGTCTCCGACTCCGCGGCGCGGACGGACGGCGCCTCCGGCGACTCCGAGGGCTCCGAAGGGTCCGAGGGCTCGGCCGCCCCCGAGGACACCGCCCCGGGGGACGGCGGCGGCCCCTCCGCCGGGCTGGTCGGGGGCGGCGCCGTCGTCGCCGTACTCGCCGCAGCGGCCGTCTGGCAGGCCCGCCGGCGCCGGTCATGACCCCCCGGCAGTCCCTGGCGGCCCTGCGCGCCCCGCGTGCGACGCGTTCCAACGCGCTGCACGCGGGCGCGTGGTGGCTGTGGGCGCTGGGACTGGCCACGGCCGCCTCCCGCACCACCAACCCGCTGCTGCTGGCCCTGATCATCGCCGTCACGGCGTACGTCGTCGCGGTCCGCCGCACCGACGCGCCCTGGGCCCGTGGTTACGGCGCCTTCCTCAAGATCGCCCTGGCGGTGCTGGTGATCCGGCTGTTCTTCGCCGTCTTCCTCGGTTCCCCGATCCCCGGCACCACCGTGCTGTTCACCCTCCCCGAGGTGCCGCTGCCCGACTGGGCGCGGGGCGTGCGCATCGGCGGCCGGGTCACGGCCGAGGGGCTGGTGTTCGCGCTGCGCGACGGGCTGAAGCTGGCCACCATGCTGGTGTGCGTCGGCGCGGCCAACGCCCTGGCCAGCCCCGCCCGGCTGCTCAAGTCCCTGCCGGCCGCGCTGTACGAGGCGGGGATGGCCGTGGTCGTGGCGATGACGTTCGCCCCCCATCTGATCGCCGACGTCCGCCGGCTGCGGGCCGCCCGCCGGCTGCGCGGCCGCGACGACAAGGGGATCAGGGCCGTGCTGCGGATCGGGCTGCCGGTCCTGGAGGGCGCGCTGGAGCGCTCGGTGGCGCTGGCCGCCTCCATGGACGCGCGCGGCTACGGCCGCACCGCACGGGTGCCGCCCGCCGTGCGCCGCACCACCGCCGCCCTCACCCTGGGCGGGCTGCTGGGCGTGTGCGCCGGCACCTACGGGCTGCTGGCGGCCCAGGGCGCGGCCTTCGGACTGCCGGTGCTGCTGCTCGGGCTGGCCGCCGCGCTCGGCGGGCTGTGGCTGGGCGGGCGCCGCGCGGTGCGCAGCCGCTACCGGCCCGACCGCTGGGGGGCGCGCGCCTGGCTGGTGTCGGCCTCCGGCGCGGCGGTCGGCGCGGCCGTGGCCTGGGCCGCCGCCCGCCTGCCGGACGCCCTCGCCCCTCCCCCGGTGCCGCTGACCGCGCCCGAGCTGCCGCTGTGGCCCGCCGCGGCCGTACTGGCCGGGCTGCTCCCGGCCTTCGTCGCCCCCGTACCCGCCCTCCGAACCGAAACCGACGCCGGGTCCGTCTCCCGCACCGGGCAGACCCCGCCGGCGAAGGAGACGACCCGCGCATGATCCGCTTCGACCAGGTCTCCGTCACCTACGGGGACGGCGCCGCCCCCGCCGTGCACGGGGTGGACCTCACCGTGCCCGAGGGCGAGCTGGTGCTCGTCGTCGGTCCGTCCGGTGTGGGCAAGTCCACGCTGCTGGGCACCGTCTCCGGGCTGGTGCCGCACTTCACCGGCGGCACCCTGCACGGCCGGGTGACCGTGGACGGCCGCGACACCCGCGAGCACCGGCCGCGCGAACTGGCCGACGTCGTCGGCACCGTGGGCCAGGACCCCCTCGCGCACTTCGTCACCGACACCGTCGAGGACGAACTCGCCTACGGCATGGAGTGCCTGGGCCTGCCGCCGGACACCATGCGCCGCCGCGTCGAGGAGACCCTGGACCTGCTGGGCCTGGCCGATCTGCGCGACCGCCCCGTCGCCTCCCTGTCCGGCGGGCAGATGCAGCGCGTCGCCATCGGCTCGGTGCTGACCACCCACCCCAAGGTGCTGGTGCTGGACGAGCCGACCTCCGCGCTCGACCCGGCCGCCGCCGAGGAGGTGCTGGCCGTCCTCCAGCGGCTGGTGCACGACCTGGGCACCACCGTGCTGATGGCCGAGCACCGCCTGGAGCGTGTGGTGCAGTACGCGGACCAGGTGCTGCTGCTGCCCGCGCCCGGCGCCGCGCCGGTGCTGGGCGAGCCCGCCGAGGTGATGGCGCTCTCGCCGGTCCGCCCGCCCGTCGTCGCCCTGGGGCGGCTGGCCGGCTGGTCCCCGCTGCCGCTGTCGGTGCGGGACGCGCGCCGCAGGGCGGCCGGGCTGCGGGAGCGGCTGGACGCGCTGGAGCCGCCCGCCGAGCGCGCCGGGTCCGGCGGGTCCGGTCCGTCGGGCGGGTCCGGTCCGTCGGGCGGTTCGGGCGGCGGCGAGCCGCTGGCCGAGGTGTCCTCACTGTCCGTGCGCCGCGGCCGGGTCACCGCCCTGGAGAAGGTGGACCTGGCGGTGCGGCCGGGCGAGACGATCGCCCTGATGGGCCGCAACGGCGCGGGCAAGTCCACCCTGCTGAACACCCTGGTCGGCATGTACGAGCCCGCGCGCGGCACGGTGCGCCTGGGCGGCGCGTCCGGCGCCGTGCCGCACCGCACCCGGCCCTCCGAACTGCTGCGCCGCGTCGGCCTGGTACCGCAGGACCCGCGCGACCTGCTGTACGCGGACACCGTCGCCGCCGAGTGCGCCGGCGCGGACCGCGACGCGGGCGCCGAGCCCGGCACCTGCCGCGCCCTGGTCTCCACCCTGCTGCCGGACGTCCACGACGGCACCCATCCGCGCGACCTGTCCGAGGGCCAGCGCCTGGCTCTGGCGCTCGCCGTCGTCCTCACCGCCGCCCCTCCCCTGCTGCTCCTGGACGAGCCGACGCGCGGCCTGGACTACGCGGCCAAGGAACGGCTGACGGGCGTGCTGCGCGCACTGGCCGACGACGGCCACGCGGTCGTCCTGGCCACCCACGACGTGGAGCTCGCCGCCGAACTCGCCCGCCGGGTGGTGATCCTGGCCGACGGCGAGGTCGTCGCGGACGGCCCGAGCGCCGAGGTCGTCACCTCCTCCCCCGCCTTCGCCCCGCAGACCGCGAAGATCCTCGCCCCCCGGCGCTGGCTCACCGTCGGCCAGGTGCGGACGGCACTGGGGGAAGCGGGGGTGGGCGTGTGACCGGCGCCCCGGACACCCCCGGCACGTCCGGCTCCCCCGGCACGTCCGACTCCCCGGGCACGTCCGACTCCCCGGGCGCCGGACGGAGCGAGCAGGCCGGGCAGTCCGACCGCCAGGTGCGCGCCGTACGGATCGGGCCGCGCTCCGCCGCGGCCCTGGGCATCGTCTCGGCCATCGGCGTGGCGGCCTTCGGCTGGCCGCTGCTGGCCGACTCCGCCTCCGGACTGGCCCACTCCGGGGACGCCCCCTGGCTGTTCGCCGCGCTGCTGCCGCTGCTGCTGGCCGTGGCGGTGGCGGCCGTGGCCGACACCGGGCTGGACGCCAAGGCCGTCGCGATGCTCGGCGTGCTGGCCGCCGCGGGGGCCGCGCTGCGCCCGCTGGGGGCGGGCACGGCGGGCCTGGAGCCGATGTTCTTCCTGATGGTGCTCTCCGGCCGGGTGCTGGGGCCGGGCTTCGGCTTCGTCCTGGGCGCGGTGTCGATGTTCGCCTCGGCGCTGCTGACCGGCGGGGTCGGGCCGTGGCTGCCGTTCCAGATGCTGTCGATGGGCTGGGTGGCGATGGGCGCGGGCCTGCTGCCCGGCCCCCACAGTCTGCGCGGGCGGCGGGAGCTGGCGCTGCTCGCCGCGTACGGGGCCGTCGCCTCGGTGCTGTACGGCGTGGTGATGAACCTCCAGGGCTGGCCGTTCATCAGCGGACTGGCCGGCGGGATCTCCCATGTCCCCGGGGATCCGCTGGAGGTGAAGCTGGCCAAGTTCGCCGCCTACGTCCTGGCCACCTCCCTCGGCTGGGACCTGCCGCGCGCCCTGCTGACCGTGGTGCTCACCCTCACCGTGGGCGGCACGGTGCTGCGGGCCCTGCGCCGCGCCACACGGCGGGCGGCGTTCGACGCGCCGGCGTCCTTCACCGGGGCTCCGTTTGCGCGGAGCGAGGGCGGCAACGCGGAGAGTTGACAGCCCGAGCAAGGGGACACTCGTGGAAGGCGAGCCATGTCCACAGGTTTGATCATCACATTGATCGTGGCGGCGGTCGTCGTCCTCGCGATCGCCCTGTTCCTCGCCAGGCGCGGCGGCGGGCCGCACTCCGTCAAGCGGCGGTTCGGCCCGGAGTACGAGCGGACCGTCGCCCAGCACAACGGCGACACCAAGGCCGCCGAACGGGAGCTGCGCGAACGGCTCCAGCGCCACGGCGAGCTGCGGGCGAAGCCGCTGACCCCGCAGGAGCGCGAGGAGTACGCGGCCCAGTGGGCCGCCGTGCAGGAGCGGTTCGTCGACGCGCCGGTGGAGGCGGTCGTCTCCGCCGACCGGCTGCTGAGCCGGCTGGCCGAGGCGCGCGGCTTCCCCGGTGACGGGTACGACGAGCAGGTCTCCGCGCTCTCCGTGCACCACCCCAGGCGCGTCCAGGGCTACCGCGAGGTGCACGCCGTGGCCGTGCTGGCCCGCGAGGGCCAGGCCGACACCGAGCGGCTGCGCGAGGCGCTGGTGCACGCCCGCGCCCTGTACGAGGACCTGATGGAGCAGTCCGCCCACGACTCTCGCGGCGGCGGGGGGCGGCACGAGCACGACCGCGCCCACGACCGCGAGCACGGCCACGACCACGCGCACGCCGGCGGTTCCGGATCGCGGGGCCACGGCCGCCTCTCCGAGCGGCTGCACCTGCCCGGAGCGGTCCGCCGCCACGACACCTCCGGAGGCAGGGCATGAGCACGAACGGACGCATCCCCTCGGAGCGCCGGGCCCCGTTGGCCGACCGCGCCGGCCGGCCCGAGTGGACGGACGACGCGCCCCCGGCCGACCGGACGGAGCCGGTGGCGGCGGTGGAGCCGAACGGGTCCGCGGGCCGGGCGGACGGGCGGACGCCGTCCGCCTCCTCCCCGCGGGTTCCGCTCGGGGAGAGCACCGGGACGGCCACCGGGGCGACGGCGGGAACCGCTGCGGGCTCGGCGGCGCACGGTGACGCGGACGGGCACCGCCCGGAGGGCGGGGACGCCGGCACCGGCCTGCTGACCCCGCAGGAGCGCGAGCGGTTCGGCAGGCGGCTGCACGAGGCGGTGACGGGTTTCGTCGACGGGCCCCGGCGCTCGGTCGAGGAGGCGGACGCCGTGTTCGAGGAGATCTCCCGCCGCATCACCGAGCTGCTCACCGAACGCCACCGCAGGCTGCGCGAGCCCTGGCACGGCGAGGACTCCGCGGAGCGCACGGAGGACCTGCGCAGGGCGCTGCGGGAGTACCGCGACGCCGCCGACCGGCTCCTGCGGCTCTGATCCGAGGACCGCGAACCGGCGACCGCACCCGGCGGCCCGGCCCCGACCGGGGCCGGGCCGCCGCCGTATGCCCGCACCGCACCCCGCCCGCTCCCCGGGACGTTCGCCGCACAGCACCACAAGCCGGACCGGCCGCCGTGCCGCCGCTCCCGCGGACCGGGGCGGGGGGCACGATGGGGGCATGAGCATCGTGAAGATCAACGTTCTGACCGTCCCCTCCGAACAGCGGGAGGAGCTCGAGCGGCGGTTCGCCTCCCGGGCCGGGGCGGTGGAGTCCTCCGACGGTTTCGAGTGGTTCGAGCTCCTCCGCCCCGTGGAGGGGACCGACCGCTACCTCGTCTACACCCGGTGGCGCGACGAGGCCGCGTTCCAGGCGTGGATGTCGGGCCCGATGAAGGCGGCGCACCAGGGCGGCGGAGGAGGCCGCACGGGCGGCGGCGGCCGGGGCCCGGCGGCGTCCGACTCCACCGTCTGGACCTTCGAGGTCGTCCAGCAGGCGGCTCCGAAGCCCGGGGCCGAGGGCTGAGCCCCGGCCCCGGTCCCGGGCGCTTCGTCCGGGACCGGGGCCGTCGGCGGCGGGCCGGGAAAGCCCGCGAAACCCGGGCGAACGGGAGTGACCGGCGGGTACGAAGGGAGCGGAGGGTGTCCAGTAACCTCTGTGGCACTTTCCGATGGAGGGGAGCCCTCAGTGGCGGATACGCCCGTCTGCCCCATATGCCACAGGCCCGCGGACGATTCCGGCCGGGCGAGCTGCCGGTGCGCCGGGGTCGAGGTGCTGCCGCGGCCGGTGACGCAGCCGGACCAAGGGCCGGACCCGGCCGACCTGGCGATGTTCCCCGAGGGGGCCCGGCAGGCGGACGGCGACACCGCGCCCCTGCCGCTGGTGACCGGTGGCCGGGCCGCCCCGCGCCGCCGCATCGGGCGCGGCATGGCGCTGGCCGTGGGCGGTACCGCGGTGGCCGTGGTGGGTTCCGGCGTGCTCGTGGCCGGGTTGTTCACACGGGGGGACGACCCCTTCGACGAGGCCCGGTTCGGCGATCGCGGCGGCGTTCCGACCGCGGTGGTGCCCACCGACGGCAAGGGCGGGGAGTCGGCCGACACCGGACCCGACGGCTCCGCCTCCCCCTCGGTCTCCCCCTCGGCCACGGCC
>NZ_JAKMAY010000153.1:0-13768 GCF_022015835.1 Streptomyces sp. ICN903
GTTCTGCCCACCCGCGCCGCCCGAGCCGCCGTCGTCGCCACCCGGGCCACTCTGTTCGCCCGAGTCGCCGTCCTCGCCCGCTTGGACCGTCTCCCCGCCCGACGCCGGGCACGCCACACCCGTGGCCGAGCAGACCGCGGCCTGGAAGCCGTCCGCGATCCGGCCGCCGACGCCGCCCACCGACAGCGCCACGATGATCGCCACGACGAGCGTCAGCATGCCGACGTACTCGACGGTCGTCTGTCCCCGGTCGCGCCGCCAGGTGATCATGTGCGGAAGTGAGAAGTCCGGCTTCTCCTCCCGTTCCCACGTCGGCAGCCGGAACCAGTCGCGGCTCTCCGCCCGGAAGAGAAGCGACAGGATCAGCGTCGGCAGGAGCAGCTCGGTGAAGCCGTGCCACGATGAGTCACCGATGTTGGCCAGGGCCCCGAGCACCAGCCACACCTGTACGGCGACCAGCCCGGCCCACACCCGGGTGCCGCCGCTCCAGGCACGCCGTACGAGCAGCCAGCCCGCGATCCCGGGCGCGGCACCGTAGAGCACGGTGCCGAGCAGCCGACCGCCCATGGCGTCCACGGCCAGCCCGGAACCGAGCAGGCCGATTCCACCCAGCACGGTCGCCGCGAACAGGACCTGGACCAGTACGCGCGCCGCACCGAGCGCACGCGGCATCGCCTGCCGCCCCGGAAACGGATAGCCGCCCCCGTACGCGGACACACCACCGAACGCAGACACGCTCGCCCCCCGACCGGACTCACCGGCAACCCATGTGACCGGCACTCACTTTAAGTCCGGACGCCGCACGGCGGTACGGGGTTGCAGACCCGAGCCGTGTCCGCCCGCCGACTCCCCTCGTGGGCAGGGCCGCACACGTTCACGGCACCGCCGGCCCTCGCGCCTCCCCCTCCGCCTCCCCTTCCGCTTCCCGGTGCTCCGCGGGCCGGTGGTGGGCAGCCGCCTCAGCAGAGCTCCCGCTCCCGTTCCCCCACTCCCGGATCACGGGCCCTCCGCCGCCCCGACCAGGCCGCGCCTCCCAGGCTCAGCGCCCCGACGCCGGCGATGGCCGCCATGGCCCAGTGGCCCGTACCGCCGCCCGGGCGGAGGGCCAGGGCGACGTTGATCGCGCCCACCACGACCCAGCACAGGGAACCGAGGGCCTGGAACATCCAGCCCTTCTCCGACGGTCCTGGCGGATTCGACGACACGGCATCACCTCCCCGTGTCCGTCTGCCCCTTCGACGGGCGGGAAGTCATGCCGGGCAGTCATGCCCCGCGCCGGGTGCCAGCGGCTACCGGGTACCGCGCGGATCCCCCCGTCCGGTCCCGCCCGTCCGCCCCGTCCGCCGCCGCCGCGAGTCGAAACCCCACAGAACGACGGCCGACCGCCACAGCAGAGCGGTCACGGACAGGACGGTGGCGGTGCCCGCGACGGCCTTCGCGGCGGAGCCCTCCACACCGAACAGCAGGACCGGGCTCATCAGGACCAGCCACACCGCCCCCGCCAGGAGGGCCGCGGAGACGACGGCGTACCCGATCTCCACCGTGACCGCGTCCCGCTCCGCCTGGTCCCGTGTCATCGTCTCGCCCTTTCCCCGTCGTCGGTGTGAGGTCTCCCGGTCTCCGGAAGCACCGAACCTACCGGCCGGAAGCACGGTACGGCACCCGGCCGTCACATCCCCCGGACGTTCCCGGGGGAGGCACGGCGGGTGCGGCGGGGCCACACGAAGAAGACGACCACCGTCGCCAGGAGGGTGAGGACCGCCGTGACGCCCATGGCGTCCGCGACACCGAGCGAGAAGGAGTCCTCGGCCACCCGGACGACCTCGCCCCGGACATCGGGCGGCAGCGTGTCGACCGCCTCCTGGTAGGAGTCGGAGTTCACCAGCGTCTGCCGCACCCGGGTGATCTCCGCGTCGGTCAGCCCCGAGTTCTCGAGCACGCCGGACGCCTCGCGTGCCGTGAGCTCCCGGGCCAGCGTGGTGAGGACGGCGACTCCCAGCGAGCCGCCGAGCATGCTGGACATCTTGAACACGCCTGCGGCCGTCCCCGCCAGATCGGCCGGGACCTCCCCGACGGCGGTGTTGGCCACGGGCGTGCTCACCAGGCCCAGTCCGAGCCCGACGACGAAGAGCCCGGCGGCGATCACCGCGATCGGGGTGCCGGTGTCGAGGAAGGCGAGGGCGACCAGACCGGCGCTCGCCACCGCCAAACCGGCCGTAGCCGGCGGCCTTCCGCCCCGCCGGGTGTCGAGGGCGCCCCCGGCCGGGATGCCCAGGAAGACCCCGGCCGTCGCCGGGATCATCAGCGATCCGGCTTCCACTGCGCTGTAGCCGCGCACGTTCTGCAGCCACAGCACCAGCAGGAAGCTGAGGCCGGCGTAGGCGAGGTTCATCGTCAGGTTGGCCGTCAGCGCCCCGTTGTAGGTGCGGATCCCGAACAGCCGCAGGTCCACCAGAGGCAGGCGTACGCGGCGCTCGATCAGGTACCACGCGACCGCGAACGCGACGGCCGCGGCGAGCAGCACCACGATGCGGGGATCCGCCCAGCCCAAGCTCGGCCCCTCGGTGAGCGCGTACAGCAGCGCGAAGACCGCCAGGCCGATGGTGGCCAGGCCCGGCCAGTCGATGTGGCCCGAGGCGTCGGGAGCGCGCGATTCCAAGGTGGTGAGCCGTACGACGACGAGGGTGACGACGGCCAGCGGCAGATTGAGCCAGAACAGCCACCGCCAGCCCAGCCCGTCGGTGACGAAACCGCTGATCGCGGGCCCGGCGGACAGCCCTCCCCAGGCCACCGCCTGCCAGACCCCGAACGCCGCGGTCCGCGCCCGTCCCGAGAACTCGGGCGGGATGAGGGCGAGTGAGGCCGGGAGGATCAGCGCGGCGCCGATGCCCATGAGCCCGCGGCCGAGGATCAGCCACTCGACGTCCGGCGCGAGCGCGGCGACCACGGAGAACACGGCCAGCAGCACGGTGCCGATCTGGAGCATCAGCCGGCGCCCGAAGAGGTCGCCGAACTTCCCGGCGGCGATCACGAGCGCGCCGGTGACGAGGCTGAAGGCGTTGTTCGCCCACTGGAGCATCGAGAAGTTGCTGTCGAACTCGTCGGCGATCTCCGGGATCGCCACCCCCAGGTCGGAGAAGGCGAGCCAGACGATCCCCGCGGTGCCGCAGATACCGATCAGCGAGAGCCATCTGTGCGGCGGGGGCGCGGTCTGCTCCGGGAGTGGTTCGGTCATGGTGGCGCTCCGGACTCCGGCCGTGTGCGGAAAAGCCGGGGCGCTCGCTCCCCGGCGGGTCGGCCGATCACCGCGAACATCCCTTTCCGCCTGTTTCGCGCCGCCCGGTCCCGGAGGGTAGCCCGGCCGGAGGCCGCCGCCCCGCCCGCCGCGCCGGGGCTCACCCGCAACGGGGCCCGCCCGCAGCACCCGACGCACGCACGCCGGAGACGGGAGACCTGAGACCGAAGACCCCGGACCGGTCACGGTCCGGGGTCTTCGTCCCTGTTCGGGCTGTGAGCCGCCTGTCGGGTTCGAACCGACGACCTTCGCTTTACAAGAGCGGCGCTCTACCAGCTGAGCTAAGGCGGCGTGTGCGGTGGCGCCGCGGGCCGGCGGGGCCTCGGCACGTACGCAGTGTGCAGTGTACCCATTTCCCGGCGCCGGGCCGGAGCCCTTTCGTGACCGCTGAAGTACTGACAAGACAACCCCCGGCGGGTTACCGTCGGCCCACGTTCACACAGGTTCACACATGTGGAACGCGACCTTTACTCGGATCGTCCGGCACGTTCCTGCCGGTGAAGGAGACAACCGACCATGGCCTCGGTCACGTACGACAACGCAACCCGGATCTACCCGGGCAGCGACAAGCCCGCCGTCGACAAGCTGAACATCGAGATCGAGGACGGCGAGTTCCTCGTCCTCGTCGGCCCCTCCGGCTGCGGCAAGTCCACCTCCCTGCGCATGCTCGCGGGCCTGGAGGACGTCAACGGCGGCGCCATCCGCATCGGTGACCGGGACGTCACCCACCTTCCGCCGAAGGACCGGGACATCGCCATGGTGTTCCAGAACTACGCGCTCTACCCGCACATGACCGTCGCCCAGAACATGGGCTTCGCACTGAAGATCGCGGGCGTGCCGAAGGACCAGATCCGCGCCAAGGTCGAGGACGCCGCGAAGATCCTGGACCTGGAGCCCTACCTGGACCGCAAGCCCAAGGCGCTCTCGGGTGGTCAGCGGCAGCGTGTGGCGATGGGCCGCGCGATCGTCCGCGAGCCGCAGGTGTTCCTCATGGACGAGCCGCTGTCGAACCTCGACGCCAAGCTCCGCGTCCAGACCCGCACCCAGATCGCCGGCCTCCAGCGCCGGCTGGGCATCACCACGGTCTACGTCACCCACGACCAGACCGAGGCCATGACCATGGGCGACCGGGTGGCGGTGCTCAAGGACGGTCTGCTGCAGCAGATCGACTCGCCGCGCCACATGTACGACAAGCCGGCCAACCTCTTCGTCGCGGGCTTCATCGGCTCCCCGGCGATGAACCTGGTCGAGGTGCCGATCGCCGACGGCGGCGTGAAGTTCGGCAACACCATCGTGCCGGTCGAGCGCGACGCCGTCACCGAGGCCGCCAACAAGGGCGACAAGACCGTCACGGTCGGCATCCGCCCCGAGCACCTGGACATCGCGGGCGAGGGCAGCGACGCCGGTCTGGCCGTCACCGTCAACGTCGTCGAGGAGCTGGGCGCCGACGGTTACGTCTACGGCACCGCCCAGGTCGGCGGCGAGGCGAAGGACCTGGTGGTCCGCGTCGGCGGCCGCGAGGTCCCGGAGAAGGGCGCGACGATCCACGTGGTGCCGCGCGCCGGCGAGACCCACGTGTTCGCCACCTCCACCGGTGAGCGCCTGAGCGACTGACCGCCTGGCCGTCCGAGCGGCCGGCCGCGTCCTCCACACGGCCGACACGGGGCCCGTACGTCCGCGCGCAGCGGACCGTACGGGCCCCTCGGCCGTCCCCGGCCGTCCCCCGGTCGTCCCCGGTGGAATCACGGGTCCTCCCGCCCGGGGTCCGCGTCAACACGGGGACATCTCCGCACCTGGGACTACGGGCTTCTCCGTCACCCGTGAGGGTGACCGAATGTCGCCAAATCACCACTCCTCGCTACCATCGCAGACGCCCCGGAACGGGCCCCGATACCGTCCTTCGCGAGGAAGACTCCACAGTGAATCAGGCAGCGCGCCGCATCGGCCGATCTCTCGCCCTCGTCCTCCCGGTCGTCCTGGTCCTGTCCGGGACCCTCGCCGTCACCGCCGTTCCCTGGGCGCCGCGGTCGGGGACGCAGATGCTGACCGCCTCCGCCGAGCAGGCGGCCGCCCCCGGCGACAGGCCCCGCGCCCCGCACGAGGTGGTGCGCGACCGGCTCGTCGCCGAGCTCCAGCGGGAGGATCCGGGCGTCGCCCTGACGGGCCTGCAGAAGGAGATCGCCCGCCGGCCGTCGCTGGCCCGGCACTGCACCTCCATCGCCCGCGCGCTGGGCCGGGCCGCGGTCGAGAAGTACGGCCCCGCGCGCGCCCACGCCTACTCCCGGCCGGTGTGCGACACCTCCTTCGCAGCGGGCGTCGCCGACGCCCGCTGACCGGCGCGGCCCCCGTTCGCGCGGGGGCCGTTCCGCCGTGCACCCCGCTTCTCCGGCGTTCCTCGCACCCCCGGCTTCCGCGCGTGACCGCGCGGGACGACAGGTGCCGGAGGGGCGCGGGGAGGGTGCGCATATCGTCACCGCATGACACTCGACGACCAGCTAGCGCACACGTATCCGACCCAGGCCGTGGTCCTGGCCGGCGGCCAGGGATCGCGGCTGCGTCCGTATACGGACGACCGCCCCAAGCCGATGGTCGAGATCCCCGGCACGGGCACCCCCATCATCGGCCACCAGCTCGCCTGGCTGGCCGCCGAGGGCGTCACCGACGCCGTGGTCTCCTGCGGTCATCTCGCCGAGGTGCTCCAGGAGTGGCTGGACGGCGCCGAACTGCCGCTGCGGGTGTCGACGGTCGTCGAGACCGAGCCCCTCGGCCGCGGCGGCGGCCTGAAGTACGCCGCCGCCTCCCTCCCCCGCCCCGGCGAGCCGTGGTACGCCACCAACGGGGACATCTGGACGCGTTTCCCGCTGCGGGAGATGGCGGAGTTCCACGCCGAGCGCGACGCGACCGCGACTCTCGCACTGGCCCGCCCGCGCATTCCCTGGGGCGCCGTGGAGACCGACGAGTTCGGCCACGTCCTGGACTTCATCGAGGCCCCGCCCTCGCCGTATCTGATCAACGCGGGCGTCTACGTCTTCTCCGCGTCCTTCACCGCGCTGCTGCCCGACCGCGGTGACCACGAGCGGACCACCTTCCCCCGGCTGGCGCGCGAACGCGCCCTGGCGGGCTTCCAGATCCCGCAGGGCGCGTACTGGCGGGCCATCGACACCGCCAAGGACCTCAGCGAGGCCGCCCGGGAGCTCGCGGGCCACGGCCGTTCCCACCGGTAGTCCGGTCCGGGCACAGCCCGGTGTGGCCCGGTGTGGCCCGGTGTACGGCGCCGGGGTCGCGGCCGCGGCCCGCGTGCGGGTGGTGTGCGGATCGCGCCCGGCGGGACACCACCGGGCGGTCCCGCCGGGCGCGATCCGCTCAGCCCAGCAGGCCGCCCAGCGCACCGCCGCCGCTGCCGCCGCCGCCGCCGTCGCCGGAGCCGTCTCCGCCGTCCTCCGCGTCGCCGTCGTCCTCGCCGCCGCCCGTACCGCCCGCGTCGCCGGTGTCCCCGCCGCCCGGGCCTCCGGGGCCGGTCGGGGTGCCCGGCTCGGGCGCGGGCGGGGCGGCGGGCTGCCGCGGCGCCTCCACCGTCTGCCCCTGGCTCGGCGTGCCCGGCCGCTCCCCGGTGCCGGTGCTGCCCGCGCTCGGGGTGGCGTCCCCGGCGCCGGAGGTGGACGGGCTCGGCGACGAGCCGTCCTCCGCCTCCGGAACCCCGGCTCCCGTGCCCGAGGTGGACGGGCTCGGACCGCCGGTGGACCGCTGCGGCAGCGGCGAGCCCGGCTGGTTGTTCGTCAGCGGCTCGCCCGGCCGCGGCACGGTGGCCAGCTGCGCCGAGCGCACCGCGCTGCCCAGCACCGAGCCGACCAGCAGCGTCAGGCCGAGCACCACCGCGGCGACGGCCGTGCCGCGCCGCAGTACGCGCCGGCGCAGCTCCCACACCTCCACGCGCGGGCCCAGCCGCCGCCAGGCCTCGCCCGCCAGGCGCGCGTCCAGCGAGTAGTACGGCGCCCCCGCGATGACCAGCGGGCTCCAGGCGGCCAGGTAGATGAAGTCCGGGGCGTCGTACACCGGGACCGTGCGCCAGCTCACCGTCAGGATCAGGGCCGCCGACAGCAGCGCGCCCAGGCCCGCGGCGGCCCGCTGCCACAGCCCCATGAAGGTCAGCACACCGATGATGATCTGGAGGAAGGCCACGGTGAGCCCGGCGCCGACGGGGTGGGCGACCGCGAAGTCGCGCAGCGGGGCGGCGACGGCCCACGGCTGGAGGGAGCCGAGCCAGGCCACCAGGGAGCCGCGCTCGTCGCCGTCGAAGTAGACCGGGTCGCAGAGCTTGCCCATCCCGGCGTAGACGGAGACGAAGCCGAGGAGGATCCGCAGGGGCAGCAGCACGACGCCGAGGTTGATGCGGCGGTCGGGGTAGAAGCCGTGCCGGGCGCGGCGGGCCCCCTCGCGCGTGCTCTCCTCCCCGTAGCCGTCGTAGCCGTCGTAGTCGTCGGGGCCGTCGTGGCCCTCCGGCTCGTCGTAGGCGGCGTAGCCGTCGTGGCCGTCCTCGTACCTGTCGTCGCGGCCGTCGCCGTACCCGCCGTCCCGGTCGTGAGCGTCGGGCTCGTACGGCTCGAAGGGGCGGATGGGGGCGCCCGGCGCGCCGTACGCGCCCCCGGCCGGGCGGACACCCGCCGACAGCGGGCGCTCGGGCGGCTGGGGCGCGCGGGGGGCGATGATCGTGGGACCGCGGTCGCCGAGGGTGTCGTCGAGGGCGGGGATCACCGTGGTGCGCGGCCCGCCGTCCGGGCCCGGCGCGGGACGCGGCACCACGCGCGGCAGCACCTGTGTGGCGGCATTGCCCGTCTCCTCCCCGCCGTTCCCGTCCATCGCGGCGCTCGCGCGGCGCACCGCCTGGAGCAGCCGGGTGGCCCGTACGTCGCCGGGCTCCGTACGGCCGCTCCACACCACGGGCGCGGCGCGCCGCCCGGGGGCCGGGCGGCGGACCGGGACGGCGCCGCGCACCGCCGGCGGCACGGCGGCCCCGGTCAGCACGCGGCCGCGGGGCGGCGGCGAGGCGAGCCGCACCCGGAAGCTGGCGTGGTTGACGACGACCTCGGCCGGGTCGCTGGGCACCTTGACCGTGCTCAGCACCGGCTCGTCGTCGAAGAAACCGCGGGGTGTTCTGGTGTCCACACTCATCTAACCGAGTGACGGACGCATAGGACACTGCCTTGACGGCCCCGATCTGTCGGGGGTCCGTCAAAGCTCGGGCGGAGGCGGGGTCACCCCCGTCGGCGGCGGGCGGCCTCGTAGAGGGCGACGCCCGCGGCGACACCGGCGTTGAGGGACTCGGCGCCGCCCGGCATCGGGATGCGTACCCGCATGTCGCAGGTCTCGCCGACCAGCCGGGACAGGCCCTTGCCCTCGCTGCCGACCACGATCACCAGCGGGCCGTCCAGTGCGGCCACGTCCTGGATCTCGGCCTCGCCGTCGGCGGCCAGGCCGACCACGAACAGACCCTCCTTCTGGTACGCCTCCAGGGCGCGGGTGAGGTTGGTGGCCCGCGCGACCGGGGTGCGGGCGGCGGTGCCGGCCGACGTCTTCCAGGCGCCCGCGGTCATGCCGGCCGCACGGCGCTCGGGGACGACCACGCCGTGGCCGCCGAAGGCTGCGACGGAGCGGACCACCGCGCCCAGGTTGCGCGGGTCGGTGACGCCGTCGAGCGCGACGATCAGCGGGTCCTCGCCGTCGTCGTACGCGGCCGCGGACAGGTCCTCGGGGTGGGCGTACTCGTACGGCGGGATCTGGAGGACCAGGCCCTGGTGGTTGAGGCCGTTGGTCATCCGGTCCAGCTCGGGGCGCGGGGCCTCCATCAGGTGGATTCCGCCGCGGTCGGCGGCGAGCTTGAGGGCCTCGCGCACGCGCTCGTCGTTGTCGATGAACTGCTGCACGTACAGCGTGCTCGCGGGCACGCCCTCGCGCAGCGCCTCGACCACCGGGTTGCGGCCGACGACCAGTTCGGAGGTGCCCTTGCCGCCGCGCCGGGCCGCGGGGCGGCGGGCGGACTGGCGGGCCTTGGCGTTGGCGATGCGGTTCTTGACGTGGCCCTTGCGCATCTCGGCGGGCGGCGTGGGGCCCTTGCCCTCAAGGCCGCGGCGCCGCTTGCCGCCACTGCCGACCTGCGCGCCCTTCTTGTTGGACGTGCGGCGGTTGGGGCGCTGGCTGTTCCCGGCCATCGGGATCACTCATCTCTTCTTGCTGCTCGGTGGAGCTCGGTAGAACTCGGTGGAACGGGTGGTCGGTTGGGTTCGGTGCGGTGGGGCACGCTCCGGGGCGCGCGGGCTCAGCGGGTGCCGCGCGAGCCCAGTTCCCAGCGCGGTCCGGACGGGGTGTCCTCGATGACCAGGCCGGAGCGCTGGAGCTGGTCGCGGATGGCGTCGGCGGTCGCGTAGTCCTTGCGGGCCCGCGCCGCCTGACGCTGCTCCAGGACCAGCCCGACCAGGGCGTCCACGACTTCGGCCAGTTCCTCGCCGCGCCCGGCGGAGTCGCCCCCGGCCCAGTGCGCGTCGAGCGGGTCGAGGCCGAGCACGCCCAGCATCGCCCGTACGCCGGCCAGCGCGCCGGCCACCGCGTCCTTGTCGTTCTCCGCCAGGGCCGCGTTGCCCTGACGGACGGTGGTGTGGACGACGGCGAGCGCCTGCGGGACGCCGAAGTCGTCGTCCATGGCCGCCGCGAACTCCTCGGGCACCTCGGCGGCCGGCTCCACGGACCCGGCCAGTTCCACGGCCCGCTGGACGAAGCCCTCGATCCGGCCGAAGGCGGCCTCGGCCTCGCGCAGGGCGTCCTCGCTGTACTCGATCATCGAGCGGTAGTGCGGGGTGCCCAGGTAGTAGCGGAGCACGATGGGCCGCCACTGCCGGACCATCTCGGAGACCAGCACCGAGTTGCCCAGCGACTTGCTCATCTTCTCGCCGCTCATCGTCACCCAGGCGTTGTGCAGCCAGTAGGCGGCGAAGTCGTCGCCGTACGCCTTGGACTGGGCGATCTCGTTCTCGTGGTGCGGGAAGACGAGGTCGACGCCGCCGCCGTGGATGTCGAAGGCGCGGCCCAGGTACTTGTGGGCCATCGCCGAGCACTCCAGGTGCCAGCCGGGGCGGCCGGGGCCCCAGGGGGTCTCCCAGCTCGGCTCGCCGGGCCTGGCGGCCTTCCACATCGCGAAGTCGCGGGGGTCGCGCTTGCCGGTCTCGCCCTCGCCCGACGGCTGGCGCAGGTCGTCCAGGTCCTGGTTGGACAGGGAGAGGTAGCCGGGGAAGGAGCGCACGTCGAAGTAGACGTTGCCGTCGGCGGCGTAGGCGTGGCCGCGGTCGATGAGCTCGCGCATCATCTCGATCATCTCGGGGACGTGGCCGGTGGCGCGCGGCTCGTAGGTGGGCGGCAGGCAGCCCAGCGCGGTGTAGGCGTCGTCGAAGGCGCGCTCGTTGGCGTAGCCGATCGCCCACCAGGGGCGGCCCTGCTCCGCGGACTTGGTGATGATCTTGTCGTCGATGTCCGTGACGTTGCGGACGAACGTCACGTCGTAGCCGCGGTGGGCGAACCAGCGGCGCATGATGTCGAAGTTCAGTCCCGACCGGATGTGCCCGATGTGCGGGGCCGCCTGCACGGTCGCGCCGCACAGGTAGATCGAGACGCGGCCCGGTGCGAGCGGGGTGAAGTCACGGATCTGCCGGGCGCTGGTGTCGTACAGGCGAAGAGTCACGGGTCAAGGGTAGTCGGAAACGCAAGAGGGGCGGTGCGGATCGGGCAGGAACCGGTCGCGGACCGGGCACGGGTCAGGCGCGGCGCACGACCAGTGCCGTGGCGATGGCCGCCAGTCCCTCGGCGCGGCCGGTCAGCCCCAGGCCGTCGGTGGTGGTGCCGGAGACGGACACGGGCGCGCCGGCCGCCTCCGAGAGCGCCTTCTGCGCCTCCGCGCGGCGCTTGCCGATCTTGGGCCGTACGCCGATCACCTGGATCGCCACGTTGCCGATCTCGAAGCCCTCGGCGCGGACGATCCGGGCGGCCTCCGCGAGCAGCACGGTGCCCGCGGCGCCGGACCACTCGGGGCGGCCGGTGCCGAAGTGGGCGCCCAGGTCGCCGAGTCCGGCCGCCGAGAAGAGGGCGTCGCAGGCGGCGTGCGCGGCGACGTCGCCGTCGGAGTGCCCGGCCAGACCGTGTGTCTCCCCCTCCCACAGCAGGCCGGCGCACCACAGTTCGCGGCCCTCCTCGAAGGCGTGCACGTCCGTGCCGACGCCGACCAGCGGCAGGGCGGGGGAAGGGGCGGGCTCAGAAGCCATCGGTGACCCTCCTGCGGGCGAGTACGGCCTCGGCGAGCACGAGGTCCAGGGGACGGGTGACCTTGAAGGCCTCCTCGTGGCCGGGCACCAGCACCACGGGCACGCCCAGCCGCTCGACCAGCCCGGCGTCGTCGGTGGCGCCCTCGCCCTCGCGCGGGGCGTCCGCGTGCGCCTTGGCGAGGGTGGTGCGGTCGAAGCCCTGGGGTGTCTGCACGGCGCGCAGCAGGGACCGCTCGGGGGTGGCCGCGACCGGCTCGGGCTCCCCGGCGGGAGTGCCGGGCTCGATCTGCTTGACGGTGTCGGCCACGGGCAGCGCGGGGACGACCGCCGGCGCCCCGGCCCGTACCGCGGCGACCACGGCCTCCACCGTCTCCACCGGGACCAGCGGGCGGGCGGCGTCGTGGACGAGGACGGTGTCGACGTCGCCGGGCAGCGCCGCCAGCCCCCGGGCGACCGACTCCTGCCGGGTGCCGCCGCCGGTGACGACGATCACCTCGGTGTCGCCGGCGGACTGGGGCAGGGGGTGCTCGTCCAGGAGCGTGCGGACGGCCGCGGCGCCGTCGGGCGGCGCCACGACGACCACGAGCGAGACCGTACGGGCGCGGGCGACCGCGCGGACGGCGTGGACGAGCATCGGGGTGCCGCCGAGCGGCCGCAGCGCCTTGGGGGCGCCGCGGCCGAGCCGTACGCCGCGGCCCGCGGCGGGGATGACCGCAGCGGTGCGCGGGGACGGCGTGCCGCCGGCCGCTTCTGCGTACCTGGTTTCGTCTGGCATTGGTCGCCCGTTCAGGTTTGTCTCCTCGGCGGAGGTGGGTATGGCACTCAGCGTGCCGGGTGCGAAGCCCCGACCGGACCCTTCCGTGACGACCGGTCGAGCAGCCGCCCGGGCCCGGTGCTCTCGGCACCGGGCAGTCCGGCACCGAGTATCGCGGGCGGCCCGTACGACCCGTACAACCGCATCCCGGCAGCCTCGCGCACCGGGGGACCTGGCGGATCCCCGTGTGCGTTCTCCCGGCGTGCCACCACGCTCCGACATGCCGCAGCGCCCGGTGACGGCTCGCACCGTCACCCGGGCACCTCGGCGATCTCCGCATCCATCACGTCCGCCGACCGGTCACAGGCCGGCGCCGCGCAGTGCGTCGTTGTCGTGTCCCGCCGACGGATGGCGGCGGGCGGCGGGCGTCCGCCGCAGGGGCCGCCGGCTCGCTCGGGGCCGGCGCCGTCCGGGTCAGGACGCCAGGACCTCGTCCAGCAGCGTCTCGGCCTTGTCCTCGTTGGTGTTCTCCGCGAGAGCCAGCTCGCTCACCAGGATCTGGCGGGCCTTGGCGAGCATCCGCTTCTCACCGGCGGAGAGTCCGCGCTCGCGCTCCCGGCGCCACAGGTCGCGCACGACCTCGGCGACTTTGATGACATCGCCGGAGGCGAGCTTCTCCAGATTCGCCTTGTACCGGCGGGACCAGTTGGTCGGCTCCTCGGCGTAGGGCGCGCGGAGCACCTCGAAGACCCGGTCGAGGCCGTCCTGGCCGACCACGTCACGCACGCCGACGAGCTCCGCGTTTTCCGCCGGGACGCGCACCTCCAGGTCGCCCTGGGCAACCTTCAGAACCAAGTAGGTCTTGTCCACGCCTTTGATCTGGCGAGTTTCGATAGCCTCGATCAGCGCGGCCCCGTGATGGGGATAGACCACGGTGTCGCCAACCTTGAACGTCATGTGACAGGTACCCCTTCCGTGGCTATCCAGGGTAACACGGGAACGCTCTCTTCTGAATGGCGTTTTCGCAGGTCAGGGCATATCTCGGGGCTTGACAACAACGCCCGGATCGTGCTGCGCGGCCCCCCGGAGGGCAGGAATCCGCAGGTCGGAGGGGGTCTGAACGGGGCGGGAATCGCACACGGAAGCGCCCTTCCGAGCTTGACCGAAACACCTGTACGTCCGTTTTGTCGGTATCGTTGATCCGGTCGAACGACCGGAAGCGAATTGATCAGCGCACGGGCGAACGGCCCGGGGGATGTTTTCCGGCGAACTTCCCCGCCTCCTTCACCGGCACTTCCCCGGAATGCTCGTAATCGTTCGTACGGACGTGCAGTCGATATTCCGCGGAAGGCGCCCGCCGGCCTCAGCCCCTCTCCCCGGCCTCGCGCGCAAACCCCGCACGCCGCCCCCGCGCCC
>NZ_JAKMAY010000154.1:0-4084 GCF_022015835.1 Streptomyces sp. ICN903
GGTGGGGAGGGGCGGTGGGACGGGAACGGGAACCCGTCCGCCCGGTGCGCACATGGGCCTACCCCCTGGCATCCGGTACAGGCTCGCCCGTACCGGTGAACCGCCCGGCCCAGTGCGGACCGACCAGACGGTATGCAACGGGCGGCGGGGCGTCTAAGCTCCTGCCGACCCCGCCGGCAGTGCACCAGCGCACCGGCACACCCGCACACCGACACGCCGACACGGCGGCAAGGAGACCCCCATGGCCATCGATCCCACGGGAGCCGACCTCAAGCGCATGCTGGCCGAGGATCCCGGCGGCCCGGTCGTCATGCTCAACCTGCTGCGCTTCGCCCCGGACGGCCGGGCCTCGTACGAGGAGTACGCGCGGCACCTGGCGGACCGCTTCCTGGATCGCTACGGCGCCGAGGTGCTCTACGCCGGCGACGGCGCCACGGCCCTGGTCGCCGAGGACGGGCAGGTCTGGGACGCGGTGCTACTCGTCCGCTACCCCAGCCGGGAGGCGTTCTGCCGTATGGTCGCCGACCCCGAGTACCAGGAGGTCACCGCCCTGCGCACCCGCGCGCTGACCGAGGCCGTGCTCCAGCCGACCGTCCCGTGGACCTCCCGCGGCGGCTCCTCCTCCGAAAGGGACTGACGAGCGGCCGGACCCGTCCACGCGTTCCCCGGCGCGGTCCGGCCCGCACATGGCACCGTGGCCGCCGTGACGAGGGACGTGGCGACGAAGGACGAACTGCTGTCCGCGCTGGCGGGGCTGAGACGGGCCCCGGTCGCAGGCCGGCGCGCACCGCACAAACCACTTCTGCTGCTGTGGCTGCTGGGCCGCTTCGCGGCCACCGGCAGCACGGCGGCGGCCTACGGCGAGGCCGAGGAGCCGGTCGGCCGCATGATCGACGACTACGGCCCTCCCGCGCGCTCCACCGACCGCGCCGCCATGCCGTTCGTGCACCTGGAGCGCGCCCTGTGGGACCTGCGGGACGCCGACGGCCGCCTCATACCTCCCTCGGCCCCCGAGCGCGGCTCCTGGCTGCGCGCCCGGGGCGCGACCGGACGGCTGCACGCGCCCGTCGAGCGCCTCCTGGCAGACCCCGGCACCCTGGCCGCCGCCGCCCGGCTCCTGCTGGACCTCCACTTCACCCCCGCCCTCGAACCCGCCATCCGCGCCGACACCGGGCTGGACCTGACGGCACTGGACCTGACGGCACTGGACCTGACGGCCGTGGAGGAGGCCGCCCTCACCCTCGGGGCGCGAAGGCGCCGCCCGCGCCGGACGGAGTTCACCCGGCAGGTGCTGCACGCCTACGCCCGCGCCTGCGCGATGTGCGGCTACGACGGTGCGCTGGGCCGCCACCCGGCCGGACTGGAGGCGGCCCATGTGCGCTGGCACAGCCAGGACGGCCCGGACGAGCCGTCCAACGGTCTGGCCCTGTGCGCCCTGCACCACGCGCTGTTCGACCTCGGGGCGCTCGGCCTCACCTTGGACCTGCGCATCCGCGTCTCCCCCCGCTACACCGCCCGCGGCCCGGCGGGCCGCGCCGTCGGGGCGCTCGACGGTGCCCCGCTGGCCAGGCCCCGCCCCGGACTGCCGCCGGTCGACCCCGTCTTCGTGAAGTGGCACGACCGCCAGGTCTTCAAGCACGGCGGCCGCGCGGTCCCCGCCTGAACCGCCGCGGGCACCGGCGGGCACCGGCGGGCGCGAGCCGCGCGGAGACGGCGGACGAGGACACGGACGCGCATGCGGCGCTCCTGAGCGGGTACGGCGTCCTCCTGCACAGGAGATCGACGGCGGTCGCGGACGACCGCGTACGCCACGGAGCCGAGGAGGCCGTCATGACCACCCCCGAGGAGAACCGGCCGAAGACCGAGAAGACCGACCAGGTCGTCTTCGACGAGCAGGGCCAGGAGTCCGCCCGCCGGGCCGAGGAGGCCAACAAGGACCGCGGGAACGTCGGGCGGCAGCTCGAGGACGCCATGAACGAGGCCGGCGTGGACCGCGAGGACCTCACCGGCGAGAAGGGCGAGGGCGGGCGGGGTTAGGGCGTGTTCCGAAAGCCCCGTCCGCGGGGCGGCGTCGGGCACGCCCTGGCCGCGAGCCGGCCGTACCGCCGCCGGGCCGCCTCGCGAACGGCCCGTACACGGCAGGCCCGTGCACGGCATCGCACACGCCTCGGGGGCGCGGCCGCTCGGCGGCCGCGCCCCCGAGGGCGTCGTACGGGCGGGACTCAGCCCTTGCCGAAGACCGCCTTGCTCACGTCGTCCGGCCCGTCGAAACGGTCCTTCTTCAGCGAGGAGAGCTCCTCGACGACCTCCTTCTTGGCGCCCTTCTCCTTGGCGTTCCTCACCAGGGACTCGCGGTCGGCGGGGTAGTCCACGCCGCCCAGGGCCTTCTGCAGCTCGATCGGGTTGCTGATCTTCGCCATCGGATCCTCCTGTACGGGGTTGTACGGGCCCCACCGGCTCTGCGGGCTGTGCGCCGTGTGGGCCGCCGGGGTACCCCGGCGGCCCACACGGCATGCACGGCGGCCCGGCCCGTACGGCCGACCGGGTGCCCCGGCGGCCGGGAGCGGTTCAGGAGGAGGCGCTGCTCGCCGCGCCCGGAGTACGCCGTCCCCGTGCCGGGCGCCCCCGGCGCCCGCGGGAGGCGCCGGACGCACCGCCCCGGCCGGAGGAGCCTCCCCGGCCGGACGCGCCGCTCCTGCCGGAGGAGCCTCCCCGGCCGGACGCGCCGCTCCTGCCGGAGGAGGCGCCCCGGGGCCGCTGGGCCCGCTGGGGCCGCTCGGCGGGCGGCGCGGCGAGGACCACGGGGACGCCGGAGGGCTCCTTCGCCCCGGTGATCCGGACGAGTTCCTCACCGGTGGAGCGCACCGGGGTGACCCGGGGCGACACACCGGCGGCGGCCACCATACGGTCGACCTCGCGGCGCTGCTCGGGAGTGACCAGGGTCACGACGCTGCCGGACTCGCCGGCCCGCGCGGTACGGCCGCCGCGGTGCAGGTAGTCCTTGTGGTCGGCGGGCGGGTCGACGTTGACGACCAGGTCGAGGTTGTCGACGTGGATGCCGCGGGCGGCGACGTTGGTCGCCACCAGGACCGTGGCCTGCCCGTCCTTGAACTGCTCCAGCGTGCGGTTGCGCTGGTTCTGCGACTTGCCCCCGTGCAGGGCACCGGCCCGCACCCCGCTGGCCAGCAGCCTTCTGACCAGCCGGTCCACGGCGCGCTTGGTGTGCACGAACATGATCACGCGTCCGTCGCGGGCGGCGATGCGCGTGGCGACGGCGTTCTTGTCGTCGGTGCTCACCCGCAGGATGTGGTGCTCCATCGTGGTGACGGCGCCCGCCGGGGGGTCCACGGAGTGGACCACCGGGTCGGACAGGAAGCGCCGCACCAGCCGGTCCACGTCACGGTCCAGGGTGGCGGAGAAGAGCATCCGCTGGCCGTCCGGGCGCACCTGGTCCAGCAGGGCGGTGACCTGCGGGAGGAAACCCATGTCGGCCATCTGGTCGGCCTCGTCCAGCACGGTGGTGCGCACCTGGTCCAGCCGGCAGTCGCCGCGCTCGACCAGGTCCCTCAGCCGCCCGGGGGTGGCGACGACCACCTCGGCGCCGTTCCTGAGAGCCGCGGCCTGCCGGCCGATGGACAGACCGCCCACGACCGTGGCCGTCCGCAGCCGTACGGCCTTCGCGTACGGGGTGAGGGCATCGGTGACCTGCTGGGCCAGTTCCCGGGTGGGCACGAGCACCAGGGCCAGCGGGCGGCGCGGCTCGGCGCGGTGCCCGGCGGTGCGGGCGAGCAGGGCCAGTCCGAAGGCGAGGGTCTTGCCCGAACCGGTCTGGCCGCGGCCCAGGACGTCGCGTCCGCCGAGCGAGTCGGGCAGGGTGGCCGCCTGGATCGGGAACGGGGCGGTGACGCCCTCGCGCCCCAGGGTCTCCAGCAGCGGGGCGGGCATGTCCAGCTCGGCGAACGAGGCGGCCGGAGGCAGACCGGGGGTACCGGCCGGCGCCATGGGCTCCTCCTGGCGCGGGGCGCTCCCGCGGCCGGAGGCCGTCTTCTGCGCGGGGATCCGCGCGGGTGCCTGGGAGCGGGAG
>NZ_JAKMAY010000154.1:4094-13762 GCF_022015835.1 Streptomyces sp. ICN903
GGACGGGCGGAACGGGTTCCGGAATTCTGGTTCACGCGGGGTGGGACCTTCCTCGGGGCGGCGCGTGCCGGGGAGGCTCCGCAGCGTGTGAACGGGCGGAGAGTCGCGGGAACGAGCCGGTGAAAGAGCGGATCGCGCTGCTGCGCGGAGAAATCCGGCCGGACGGGCCCGGCGAGGGCCGTACGGCCGGGGTGTGCGGCGAAGAGGCGGCGCGGCGCGGCGCGGTGATGGCGCGGCCGCGGGCCGGAACGCGGCACGAGCCGGGGCCCGCACCCTGTGGTGCGGGCCCCGGCTTCCATGGTGCTGCGCGTCGCGTTCGCCGAACGCGGCGGGATCAGGCGGGGAGGATGTTCTCCGCCTGCGGGCCCTTCTGGCCCTGGGTGACGTCGAAGGTGACCTTCTGGCCCTCGTGGAGCTCGCGGAAGCCCTGGGTGGCGATGTTCGAGTAGTGCGCGAAGACGTCGGCGCCGCCGCCGTCCTGCTGGATGAAACCGAAACCCTTTTCCGCGTTGAACCACTTCACGGTGCCAGTAGCCATACTTTTTCTCCTCCAGATAGGGGCAGAGCAGGAGATCCGCACTGTGCGGATCTCCGTGTCGCCGCAATGAGACCCCGCCGGAAGAGCCGGAAAAACAAAGGCGCCTGAAGGTCACAAACCGTCAGGCGCGCACAAAGTTCATGGGTACCAAAACTGCAACGTGGTCCAACGTAACACAGATCCGCCCCCGGCGGGCGGGAGGACGGCCGGAGGCCGCCCGGCCGGACGCCGGGCGGCCTCCACTCCGCGCACCCCCGGGCGCGGCGTACGGGGGGATGGGTGGTGTCAGGCGGTGTGCAGCGTCAGGCCGTACACCGACAGGATCTCGTTGACCGGCTGGAACCACGTCTGGCCGCCGCCGGAGCAGTTGCCCCAGCCGCCCGAGGTCACGCCCTGGGCCTGGTCGCCACTGACGAACGAGCCGCCGGAGTCGCCGGGCTCGGCGCAGACGCTGGTCTTGGTCATCTGGTGGACGGCGCCCTGGCTGTAGTTGACCGTCTCGTTCTTCGCCAGGACCTGGCCGCAGTGCCAGCGGGTGGTGGAGCCGGAGCGGCAGATCGAGGCGCCGACCGGAGCCTCCGCCGAGCCGCGCACCAGGACGTCGGGCACCGTCCCCCAGCCCAGCACCACCGGAACGGTCCACCAGCCGTGGCCGGTCCTCACGAAGGCGTAGTCGTTGCCGGGGAAGGACGAGCCCTGGAAGGTGCCCATCTGGGAACCGTCCCAGCCGCGCACCGACGCCCCGGCCGGCCCGCAGTGCCCGGCGGTGACGAAGCCGCCGTGCACGGAGAAGCCGATGGAGCAGCGGGCGTTGCCGGTGTAGTACGGGTCGCCGCCGACGACGCCGGCGGCGAAGGTGCGCGGCGCCCCGCCGGTGCTCTCGCGCACCTCCACGGGACCGGCCTTCCGCGCGGCGGCCAGGAAGGCGCGTACGCCGGCATCGTCCCCGGCACCCTCCACGAGTTCGACCACCACGCTGTTGGCCCGGGGGTCGACGTACCAGCCGCTCACCCCCTCCGGTGCGGCCTCGCGCTCGGCCCGGGCGTCGATCCGCTCCTTGGCCGCGTCCAGTTCCTTCGCGTCGTGCTCGACCACCCGTACCTCGGCGCCGGCGGCCCGTACGGCGTCGGCTCTGCCGGGGGCGGTCACGCCGACGACGAGCTCACCGGTGCGGGTGTCGAACCAGGAGCCGGCGAAGGCGGAGCCCGCGGCCCGCTCGGCGCCGGGAGCCACTTCCATGGCCGCCGCCTCCTGCCGCAGCCGCTTCCGCGCCTGGTGCTCGGTCAGCCCGAGGTCGCGCTCCATGGCGTCCACCAGTTCCGGCGCGGGTGCGCCGGCCCGGGGCTCGGCCGGTGAGGGCGAGGCGGAGGCGAGCCCGCCCCCCGTGGCGGTCAGGGCGCCCAGCGCCAGTAGCGCGGACAGGCCCGCGCGTACACCGATCCTGCGTCGCATGACGGTTGTTCTCCTTCTGTCGGCTCTACCCGGTGAGGTCGAGGTGGGGTCGGACAGTGGAGACATGAGAGCGCTCTCAGGTCTGGTCCAGGAGAGCGTAGAAGGGATCCGAGGTCATGTCCATACCAATGCTGGCGGCGGCGGAAGGCCCGTCCGCCGCCGGGCGTAACGGCCACCACGCCGGGTAGCCGGGAAGCGGTAGGCGGAGGGAGACGGGCGTGTTCGAGGGGTTCGCGCTGGAGCGGATCGACGTGGGCGAGGCGGTCTTACGGGTACGGCACGGCGGATCGGGACCCCCGGTGCTGCTCCTTCACGGCCATCCGCGCACCCATGCCACCTGGCACCGCGTCGCGCCCCTGCTCGCGGACGGCCACACCGTCGTCTGCCCCGACCTGCGCGGCTACGGGCAGTCCTCCAAACCGCCCACCGACGACGGCCACACCCCGTACTCCAAGCGCGCCATGGCCCGCGACTGCCTGGAGCTGATGCGGCGCCTGGGCCACGACCGCTTCGCCGTCTTCGGCCACGACCGGGGCTCCTGCGTCGCCTACCGGCTCGCGCTGGACGCGCCGGAGGCCGTGACCCGTCTGGCGCTGGGCGACTGCATCCCCATCAGCGAGCACCTGGCCCGCTGTGACGAGCGCTTCGCCCGCGCCTGGTACCACTGGTTCTTCTTCGCCGTCCCCGACAAGCCCGAGCGCGCCATCCTCGCCGACCCCGCCGCCTGGTACGGCGGCTCGGAGGAGGTGATGGGGGCCGAGGCGTGGGAGGACTACCAGGCGGCCATCCGGAATCCGGCCACCGTACGGGCGATGCTGGAGGACTACCGGGCCGGGCTGACCGTGGACCGCCGCCACGAGGAGGCCGACCGGGCCGCGGGCCGCCGCATCACCTGCCCGGTGCTGGTGCTGTGGTCGGAGAAGGACGACCTCGGCGACCTGTACCCGGACATCCCCGGCATCTGGCGGAACTGGGCGGACGACGTCACCTGCGGCACGATCGACAGCGGCCACCACATGGCCGAGGAGGCGCCCGAGCAGCTCGCCGGGGCGCTGCGCGCCTTCCTCGCCCCGGAACGGACGCGGGCGGCCTGAGACCCGCAGCGGGCGCGGGCGGTCCGGCAGCCGGCGACCCCGGCTGCCGTACACGGCCGAGGCCCGGCTCACTTGGCGTCCGCGTAGCACTCCACCACGGCCGTGGTGAACGGGAAGCGCACCGGGGTCTCGCCGAAGGCCGCGAGGCCCGCCCGCTCGCCCGCCGCGCGGACGGCCTCCACCACCGCCTCCGCCTCCTGCTGCGGGCAGTGCACGATCACCTCGTCGTGCTGGAAGAACACCAGCTCGGCGCGCATCCGGGCCAGGGACTGCCGCAGGGAGGCCAGCACCAGCAGCATCCAGTCGGCCCCGCTGCCCTGCACCACGAAGTTGCGGGTGAACCGGCCGCGGGCCCGGGCCGCGCCGCCGTCCGCCGGACCCTCCGCACCCGCCTCCGGCGGGCCGACCCCGCCGTCCCCGAAGTCCGCCTCCCGGGCGGCCGCGGGCGGGCAGGTGCGCCCCAGCCAGGTGCGCACCAGGCGGCCCTCCTCGCCGGCCCGCGCCGCCTCGTCCACATACGCCACCGCCGCCGGGTAGCGGCGCCGCAGGTCCGCCAGGTGCCGCAGGCCGTCCCCCGAGGTCTGCCCGTACACCGCGCCCAGCAGTGCCAGCTTGGCCCGCTCCCGGTCGCCGCCGAACGCCCGGTCCGACAGCACCGAGTACATGTCCCGGCCGCTTCCGGCCACCTCCATCAGACCCCGGTCGCGGGAGACGGCGGCCAGCACCCTGGGCTCCATCTGGTCGGCGTCGGCGACCACCAGCCGCCAGCCCGGGTCCGCGATCACCGCGCGCCGCACCACCTTGGGGATCTGCAGCGCGCCTCCGCCGTTGCTCGTCCAGCGGCCCGTGACCGAGCCGCCGGGCACGTACTCGGGGCGGAAGCGGCCGTCGCGCACCCAGGTGCGCAGCCAGGACCGGCCGTGCGCGGTGTGCAGCCGGTACAGCGTCTTGTGGCGCAGCAGCGGGGCGACGGCCGGGTGGTCGACCTTCCGCAGCTCCCACGCCCGGGTCGAGGACAGCCTGATCCCGTCCCGCGCGAACGCTTTGACCACGTCCGCCGGCAGATCCGGCCGCACCCGCACCCCCGGCCCGAAGGCGCGCGAGATCTCCTCGGCCAGCTGAGCCAGCCGGGCGGGCTCGCCGCCCGGATAGCTCTCGCCCAGCAGTTCCCGCAGCAGCTCCCGGTGGACGTCCGCCCGCCAGGGCACCCCCGCGCGGTTCATCTCCGCCGCCACCAGCGTCCCCGCCGACTCCGCCGCCAGCAGCAGCCGCATCCGCTCCGGGTGCCCGGCCGCCTCCACCCGCCGCAGCTGGCCGGCGTACACCTCCAGCAGGGCGGCGAGCGGGTCCGTGCCCGGCGGCAGCGGGACCGGACCCGGCGCGAACAGCGAGGGCTGCCGGTCGGCCGCGGGCAGCGGCGGGTCGTCCGGCACCGGCGCCCCGTGCAGCCGCGCCCAGGCCGCCGACAGCGAACGAGGCTCGCCCCAACGGCCCTCGTGGCCCAGCAGCAGCGCCTCGCACGCCTCGACGTCATGGCACCGCTCCACCCGCACCCCGGCCTCCAGCAGCCGCGGATACACCTGCGCCGTCGATCGCCACACCCACCGGCTGACCGAGCCGGAGGCGGTGTGCTCCGCCACGGCCCGCGCCACGTCCGGCTCGGTCACCACCGGACCCGCCGCGCGCCCCCGCCCGTCCAGCGGGCACAGCAGGGCCGTGCCCTCGGCGGTCACCGCCACCGCCCAGCGCACCGCGCCCTCCCGCTCCCGTCCGCCCCCTCGCCCGGGGCCGTGGCCGTCCCGCATACGGTGGAGTGTGGCAGCGGGCACCGACAACCGGCGGTGATCCCCACGGCGATCCTCACAGCGACCTTCGCCCCGCGGTGACGCCGGACCGCCGATCGGGCATACTCCAATCGCCACAGCCGCTGGTCAGCCGCTCTCGCGACCCGAGGGGCGACATCGGCCGGCAACCACTTCCCGGTGGCGGCGCCCCACCCCGAGCGCCCGCCGCCGCAGCCCCCGACAGGGAGGAGAGCGCCGCGATGACCGAGTACGGCCCCCAGCCGGTGGAACGCCGGATGCCCACCGAGGAGGCCCGTGACCTCCTCACCCTGGTGCGTGAACTCGCCCAGCGCGAGATCCGTCCGGTCGCGGCCGAGGAGGAGGAGAGCGGCCGCTTCCCCCGCGAGACCTTCACCCTGCTGTCGGAGTCCGGCCTGCTGTCACTGCCCTACGGCGAGGAGTTCGGCGGCGGCGAGCAGCCCTACGAGGTGTACCTGCAGATCCTGGAGGAGCTGGCCGCGGCCCGGCTCACCGTGGGCCTGGGCGTCAGTGTCCACACCCTCGCCTGCCACGCGCTCGCCCACTACGGCTCCAAGGAACAGTGCGCCGAGCACCTTCCGACGATGTTCACCGGCGGGTTGCTGGGCGCGTACTGCCTGTCCGAACCCTCCTCCGGCTCCGACGCCGCCGCGCTGCGCACCCGCGCCGTCCGCGACGGGGACGACTGGGTGCTCGACGGCACCAAGGCGTGGATCACCCACGGCGGCATCGCCGACTTCTACACCGTCATGGCCCGCACCGGGAAAGAAGGACCGCGCGGCATCACCGCCTTCCTCGTCCCCGGTGACGCAGAGGGGCTCAGCGCCGCCGCCCCCGAGCGCAAGATGGGGATGGGCGGGTCGCCGACGGCCCAGGTCCACTTCGACGGGGTCCGCGTCCCCGACAGCCGCCGGGTCGGTGAGGAGGGGCAGGGCTTCGCCATCGCCCTGGACGCCCTCAACTCCGGCCGGCTCGGCATCGCCGCCTGCGCGGTCGGGGTCGCCCAGGCCGCCCTCGACGAGGCACTGGCCTACACGGCCGGGCGCGAGCAGTTCGGCCGCCCCGTCTCCGACTTCCAGGGCGTGCGGTTCATGCTGGCCGACATGGCCACCCAGATCGAGGCCGGCCGCGCTCTGTACCTGGCGGCGGCACGCCTGCGCGACGCGGGGGAGCCCTTCGCCCGGCAGGCGGCGATGGCCAAGCTGTTCTGCACGGACGCCGCGATGAAGGTCACCACCGACGCCGTCCAGCTGCTGGGCGGCTACGGCTACACCCGCGACTACCCGGCCGAGCGCCTGATGCGGGAGGCCAAGGTGCTGCAGATCGTCGAGGGCACCAACCAGATCCAGCGGGTGGTCATCGCCCGCCACCTGGCCGGTCCCGAGAGCCGCTGAGCGCGACGGCGGTCCGCGCCGCCGGGAGGCCCGGGCGCGGACCGCCGGTGCGGCCGTGCCCGGCGGTGTCCGGGCGTGTGGTGCCTCTCCGGGCGCGGGTACTTCCGGGCCGGGACGGCGCGGGTCGTCAGTGGCGCGGGTGCCGGCCGTGCGGAACGCGCATCGGATGCGTACCCGGGCCGCCGGCGTGGGAGAAGGGCTGCATCCGCCAGTGCAGCCCCTCGGGCAGCGTCAGCAGCGTCGCGGCGTCCTGCTCGCGGGTCTCGTGCTCCGGGCCCTCGGGCCCGGCGTCCTCCACCGGACGCCCCGAGCCCTGGCACACCGTCAGGCCGAACGGGTTCCACGGAGTCGGGCACAGCGCGTGCTCGGGGAGCGTCTCCTCGTCCGCCAGCAGGGCTATCGGCCGCGCGCAGTCCGGGCAGACCACCCGGAAGATCTCATAGGTCTCGTAGGCCTCGGCTCTCTCCTCCTGGGCCTCGGTGTCCGGGTGACCGGCGTCGAGCGACTTCACCTTGCGCATGCAATCCCCCTTGGACGGGCTGCCGGGTGTCCGATCGAGGGTGTCCCGGCCACAGCAAGCATTTCCCTCCGTTGCCCGTCCGTAATCTCCGCACCCTCCCGGACACGGGAGCGCGGGTGTGGCGTTCGTCACATGTCCGCGCCCCGGGGTCGCCGACAGGCCGAACGGTGTGCCGTGGTGCGCCCGGCGCAGTAGGTTGCCTGTCGTGGAGGAGCTGGATCGTCGCATCGTGGAATTGCTCGTCAGGGACGGGCGGATGAGCTACACCGACCTGGGCAGGGCCACCGGCCTGTCGACCTCGGCGGTGCACCAGCGCGTCCGCAGGCTGGAGCAGCGCGGTGTCATCCGCGGCTACGCGGCCATCGTCGACCCCGAGGCCGTCGGGCTGCCCATGACCGCCTTCATCTCGGTCAAGCCGTTCGACCCCAGCGCCCCGGACGACATCGCCGACCGGCTCGCCGAGGTGCCCGAGATCGAGGCGTGCCACAGCGTCGCGGGCGACGAGAACTACATCCTCAAGGTCCGGGTCGCCGCTCCCGTCGAGCTGGAGCACCTGCTGGCGCGCATCCGCTCCCTGGCCGGGGTCTCCACCCGCACCACCGTCGTGCTCTCCACCCCCTACGAGGCCCGGCCGCCCCGCGTGTGAGGGCCTGCGCGCCGCGTACGGGCGACCCCGGCGGCCGGGAGCGGCGGGCGAGGGGGAGACTGGCAGCCATGAGCGACAGCACGGCCCCTCTCGACGGCCCTGACCGCCCCGACCGCCCCCGCACCGTCCTCCTGCGCGGAGGCGAGGTCCACAGCCCCGCCGACCCCTTCGCCACCGCCATGGTCGTCGAAGGCGGCAGCATCGCCTGGGTCGGCTCGGAAGGGGCCGCGGACTCCTTCGCCGACGGCGTCGACGAGGTGGTCCGCCTCGACGGCGCGCTCGTCACCCCGGCCTTCACCGACTCCCACGTCCACGCCACCGCGACCGGCCTGGCGCTCACCGGCCTCGACCTGACCGGCGTCCGCTCCCCGGCCGAGCTCCTGGACCGCGTGCGGGAGTACGCCCGGTCCCGTCCCGGCGACCGGATCCTGCTCGGCCACGGCTGGGACGCGTCCGCCTGGCCCGGTCAGCGGCTTCCCTCCCGTGCCGAGCTCGACGAGGCCGCGGGCCGGCGGCCGCTCTACCTCACCCGTGTCGACGTCCACTCGGCCCTGGTCACCACCGCACTGCTCGACCTCGTCCCCGGCACCCCCGGCGTCACGGAGCTGCCCGGCTACACCCCCGGCGCCGCCCTGACCGGCGACGCCCATCACGCGGTGCGCGCCGTCGCCCACGCCTCCATCACCCCCGCCCAGCGCACCGAGGCCCAGCGCGCCGCCCTGCGCCACGCGGCCTCCCGCGGCATCGGCACCCTCCACGAGTGCGCGGGACCGGAGATCTCGAGCGAGGACGACCTCACCGGGCTGCTGGAGCTGGCCGCCGCCGAGCCCGGCCCCCGCGTCTTCGGCTACTGGGCCGAGCACATCACCTCCCCCGAGGGCGCGCGGCGGGTGCGGGAGCTCGGCGCCCTCGGTGCCGCGGGCGACCTCTTCGCCGACGGCTCCCTGGGCTCCCACACCGCCCATCTGCACGAGCCCTACGCCGACGCCGACCACCGCGGCACCGGCCACCTGGACGCCGACGCCGTCGCCGCCCACGTCGCCGCCTGCACCGAGGCCGGGATCCAGGCCGGCTTCCACGCCATCGGCGACGCCGCCCTCACCGCCGTCACCGAGGGCGTACGCGCGGCCGCCGAACGGGTCGGCCTGGAGCGGGTGCGGGCCGCCCGGCACCGCGTCGAGCACGCCGAGATGCTGACCGAGGCCACCATCGCGGCCTTCGCCGAGCTGGCCCTGACCGCCTCCGTCCAGCCGGCCTTCGACGCCGCCTGGGGCGGCGAGAACGGTATGTACGCCCGGCGCCTGGGCCGCGAGCGCGCCCGCACCCTCAACCCGTACGCCGCCCTGCTGCGCGCCGGTGTGCCGCTGGCGCTCGGCTCCGACAGCCCCGTCACCCCGCTCGACCCCTGGGGCACCCTGCGCGCCGCCGCCTTCCACCGCACCCCCGAGCACCGGATCTCCGTCCGCGCCGCCTTCACCGCCCACACCCGCGGCGGCTGGCGGGCGATCGGCCGCGACGACGCGGGCGTCCTCGTCCCCGGAGCCCCGGCCGACTACGCCCTGTGGCGCACCGGCGATCTGGTGGTGCAGGTGCCCGACGGCCGGATCGCCGCCTGGTCCACCGATCCGCGTTCGGGCACCCCGGGTCTGCCCGACCTCGGCCCGGACCGCCCGCTGCCCGTCTGCCTGCGGACGGTCGTCGGAGGGAGGACGGTCTACGAACACCCGAACGGGTGACGGAAGGCGGGCCATACCGCCGAACGATGTCCCCCAGGTCTGCCCTCCCTCGGCGGCTCTCTCCGCACTGACCTGCTGCTTTGGGGAAACGCCGCAGGTTGTGGGGGTGTTGACAGGCCGCGGCGGTCGGCGGGTAGGTTCTGCCGGGTCCACCACAGGACGTCCGACGGGGGATCCTCCGCGCACAGTCGTCGAGCGAGCTGGGTCATGGGCGGTGCGTCGCACCGGCGTACGGCCGGGAGCCAGATCCAGCGTCCGCGGCACGGGGACGGAGAGATCCCGGCCGGTCGGCGGTGCGACCCGGGTGGGGCCCGGAGGCTCAGTAGACAACGACTTTCGGCCGATCCGCAGCCAGCGGGTCCCAGGTCGGCCCGAAGGGCGCCGGGCCCCGATCCCGAGGACGCCCCTGCCCTCTTCGCCCCGTCCTCTTCGCCCCGCCCCTCCTGCCCACCGGCCGTGCGGGGC
>NZ_JAKMAY010000155.1:0-13728 GCF_022015835.1 Streptomyces sp. ICN903
CGCCCGCTCCGCCGGACGGCCGGCCCGCGCCCCGAGCTGGGCCCGTACGGCCGCGGCGGGCGTGCCCGCCGGGCAGGACGGGGGGAGCCGGTGAGCGCCCCGCCGTACCCGCACCGGCCCGCCGACCCCGTGCGCTCGCTGCTGCACCGCCACCGGGAGCTGTGCGCGCGGGCCGTGGACCCGCTGGAGATCGCCGCGGCCCTGGAGGCGCACGGGATCACCGACCGCACCGCGGCGCGCTACCGGCACCGGGACGTGTTCTCGCTCTCCGAGGAGCTGTACGCCCGCGCCCCCCGCGCGCACGAGACCGGCGGATCCCGCGAAGGCGGCGGATCCGGCGGGGCAGGCGGAGCGGACGCGGCCCGGGAGACGGACGGACCCGGCACCGGACGCCCCGGGGACGAGGCGCCCGCCGCCCGGTCCTCCCGGCGCGGCCGGGGAGCCGGACGGGCGCGCCGGGCGGGAGCCGCGCTGCTCCCCCTGCTGCCCGGCGGGCTGTGCGCGGCGGCACCGGCCGCACACGCCCTCACCGCCGGTCTCCCGGCGCCCGCCCGTGCCGCCGCCGGCGCGGCCGGGGCCCTGCTCGTCCTGCTGTCCGTGCGGCTGTGCCTGCGCGGTACGGGCCTGAACCGGACGGCCGTGCTGGGCGGCTGCCTGCTGACCGGACACGCGCTGGCCGGCGGTCTTCCCCTGGCCTGGGCGCTGGACGGCCGCTCGCCCGCGGCGGACGCCTTCCCGGGCGAGTGGTGCGTGCCGCTGGGCCTGGCGCTGGCCGTCGCGCCCGCCGTGTGGTGCGCGCGCTGGTTCGCCGCGCGGGCGAGACGGCGGCTGGGCACCAGCCGCGGCCTGGAGGAGTTCGCGGCCCGGACCCGTCCGCTGCTCGCCGCCGCCCTCGCGCTGTTCGCGGCCGCCCAGTTCACGGTGCTGGCCGTCGCGCACGCGGTCGTGGACGGCGGCCCGTCCGGCGGTGTGGCCGCCGCCGTGACCGCCGCCGTGACCGGACCGGAGGGCGCGCGGATCACCGAGGCGGCCGCGCTGGGCACCCTGCTGTTCACCGCCCTGCTGCTGTCCGCCCACGGCTTTCCGGCCGCCGCCGCGGGAGGCGTCGTCGCGGCCTGCGCGCTGGAGGCCGCGGCACTCGCCGCGGCGGCGGCCTCCGGGCACCTGGGCCCGGCGCTTCCGGGCCGCCTCGTGGAGGTGCCGGCCAGCACCGTGAACTGGGCGGCCTGCGCCTGCGCGGCCCTGGCTCTGTCGGCGTTCGCCGCCTCCCGGCTCACCGGCGCGTCCGCCCACCACCGGGAGGAGTCGTGACCCGGCGTCCGGCCCCTTCCACCCCCCTCGACCTCCTCCGTCGGCGCGCACACCCTCGCGCGCCGCGCACCATCGAACAAGGAGCACAACCGATGACCGTTTTGCGCGCCACCGGCGTCACCGCAGCAGTGCGGGAGGACGCCCGATGAGAGTCCTGCTGATCGGCGCGAACGGATACCTCGGCCGCCATGTGGCCGACCGCCTGCTCGCCGACCCCGCCGTCCAGCTCACCGCGCTGGGCCGGGGCGACGACGCCGACGTCCGCTTCGACCTGTCCACCGGCAGTCCCGGAGCGCTCACCCGCTTCCTGGACGCCGTCCACCCCGGAGTCGTCGTCAACTGCGCCGGCACCACCCGCGGCGGCGCGCGGGACCTGATCCGGCACAACACCGTGGCCACCGCCACCGTCTGCGAGTCGCTGCGCCGCAGCGGCTGCGGGGCCCGGCTGGTCCATCTGGGCTGCGCCGCCGAGTACGGGCCCTCCCCGGCCGGCTCCTCCACCGGAGAGGACGCGGTGCCGAGGCCCGGCAGCCCGTACGGCGTCAGCAAGCTCGCCGCCAGCGAGCTGGTGCTGGGCTCCGGGCTGGACGCCATCGTCCTGCGCGTCTTCTCCCCGGTCGGCCCCGGCACACCCACCGGTTCGCCGCTGGGGCGGCTGGCGGAGGCGATGCGCCGGGTGATGCAGCAGGGCGAGGGCGAACTCAGGCTGGCCGGACTGTCCGTCCAGCGCGACTTCGTGGACGTGCGGGACGTGGCCAGAGCGGTGCACGCCGCCGCCCTGTCGGCCGCCCAGGGCGTGGTCAACATCGGCTCCGGCCGCGCGGTGCGGCTGCGCGAGGTGGTCTCCGTGCTGGGCCGGGTGGCAGGCCACACCGGCGCGGTGCACGAGATGGACGAGCAGCATTCGGCCGGCGGCGGCCCTCAGGTGCCCCCGTACCCCGACGGCTGCGGTCCCTGGCAGCAGGCGGACGTGCGCAGCGCGCGCGACCGGCTCGGGTGGCGGCCCCGGATCGGCCTGGAGGAGTCGCTCGCGGACATCTGGATGGAGGCGGCATGCCGTATCTGACCAGCTCCGGCCGGCGCAGACCGGCCGCCGGAGCGCCCGGCCGCCTCGGCGTCGGGGTGCCCGGCTACGCGCACCCGATGGTGGCGCCCGTGGAGTGGGCCGAGCTGACCCGGCCCGGCGCACCGGTGCACTGGGCGGTGCTCAACGTGGCGCGCGGGCCGGGGGAGCGCTCCGACCCGTACTGCGCGGCCGCGGCCGCCGGGCTGCGCGAGGCCGGGGTGCGCGTGCTGGGCCATCTGGACCTGCGGCACGGCACCCGCGACTTCGGCCCGCTGGTCCACGACGCGCACCGCTTCCTCGACTGGTACCGGGTGGACGGCTTCTACCTCGGCCGCTGCCCGGGCGACCGCGCCGCCCTGCCGGAGGTCAGCCGGGTGACGGCCGCGCTGCGCGCCCTGGGCGAGGGAGCCCACATCGTCCTCGGACACGGCACCCATCCCTTCCCCGGCTACACGGAGGCGGGCGACCAGCTCGTGACGTTCTCCGGGTCGTGGGCGGACTACCGCTGGTCGCAGGTGGCCGAGTGGACGGCGGACCACTCGCCGGAACGCTTCTGCCACCTGGTGCACGGGGTGCCGCGCACCCATCTGGAGGAGGCGGTGCGCATCGCGCGCTGGCAGGGGGCGGGCACCGTCTGGTTCACCGACGGCACCCGCCGCGGGCGCCGGGGGGAGGCCGCGGACCCCTGGGAGGCCATGCCCGGCTACTGGGACGAAATCGTCTCGCGTCTCGGACCGGGTGTCTCGGAATGAGATCGGGCGTGGCAGTGTTACGGAAGGAACAACCGTCCACCGACCAACCCTGTTGAGGTCTCCGTGTCGCTGCCACCCCTGGTCGAACCGGCCTCCGAGCTCACTGTCGACGAGGTCCGCAGATACTCCCGCCACCTGATCATCCCGGATGTCGGGATGGACGGGCAGAAGCGTCTGAAGAACGCCAAGGTGCTCTGCGTGGGCGCGGGCGGCCTCGGCTCGCCCACCCTGATGTACCTGGCCGCCGCGGGCGTGGGCACGCTCGGCATCATCGAGTTCGACGAGGTCGACGAGTCCAACCTCCAGCGCCAGGTCATCCACAGCCAGGCGGACATCGGCCGCCCCAAGGCCGAGTCCGCGCGGGACACGGTGCTCGGGATCAACCCGTACGTGAAGGTCAACCTCCACACCGAGCGGCTGGACTCCTCCAACGTGATGGAGATCTTCGCCGACTACGACCTGATCGTGGACGGTACCGACAACTTCGCCACCCGCTACCTGGTCAACGACGCCTGCGTGCTGCTGAAGAAGCCGTACGTGTGGGGCTCGATCTACCGCTTCGACGGCCAGGCGTCGGTCTTCTGGGCCGAGCACGGGCCTTGCTACCGCTGCCTGTACCCCGAGCCCCCGCCGCCGGGCATGGTCCCCAGCTGCGCCGAGGGCGGCGTGCTGGGCGTGCTGTGCGCGTCCATCGGCTCGGTCCAGACCACCGAGGCGATCAAGCTCCTGGCGGGCATCGGCGAGCCGCTGCTCGGCCGTCTGATGATCTACGACGCCCTGGAGATGACCTACCGCCAGGTCAAGGTCCGCAAGGACCCCGAGTGCGCGGTCTGCGGCAAGAACCCGACGGTCACCGAGCTGATCGACTACGAGGCGTTCTGCGGTGTGGTCTCCGACGAGGCCCAGCAGGCCGCGATGGGCTCGACCATCACCCCGCAGCAGCTCAAGGCGTGGATCGACGAGGGCGAGAACATCGACATCATCGATGTCCGCGAGCCCAACGAGTACGAGATCGTCTCCATCCCGGGCGCGCGCCTGATCCCGAAGAACGAGTTCCTGATGGGCAACGCGCTGGGCGAGCTGTCCCAGGACAAGCGGATCGTCCTGCACTGCAAGACGGGTGTCCGCAGTGCGGAAGTCCTCGCGGTCCTGAAGAACGCGGGCTTCTCCGACGCCGTCCACGTCGGCGGCGGCGTGGTCGGCTGGGTCACCCAGATCGAGCCGGAGAAGCCGGTCTACTGACGGTTCACCGGCCGGCGCCCGCGAGCGGGCGCTGACGCGCGCGGCGGCCCCGGGACGACCCCGTCCCGGGGCCGCCGCGCGCGTCAGCGCGAGTGGCCCAGCCAGCGTCCGCGCAGCGCGACCAGGACGGCCGCCGCCACCGCGAGCAGCAGCAGCGAGACCGAGGTCGCGGCCGCCGGGTCCTGCTGGAGGAGCAGATAGACCTGGAGCGGCAGGGTCTGGGTGACCCCCGGCAGATTGCCCGCGAAGGTGATCGTCGCGCCGAACTCGCCCAGCGCCCGCGCCCAGCACAGCGCGGCGCCCGCGGCCAGGGAGGGCGCCACCATCGGCAGGGTGACGTGGCGCAGCGTCTGCGGGAGGGTCGCGCCCATGGTGGCCGCGGCCTCCTCGTAGCGCGGGTCGATCCCGGCCAGCGCCCCCTCCAGGCCGATGACCAGGAACGGCATCGCCACGAAGGCCGCGGCGACCACCGCGCCCGCGGTGGAGAACGGCAACGTCACCCCCACCGCCTCCAGCGGTCCGCCCAGCAGGCCCCCGCGCCCGAAACCGCGCAGCAGGGCGACGCCCGCCACGGTCGGCGGCAGCACCATCGGCAGCAGCACCAGGGAGCGCACCAGGGCCTTGCCGGGGAAGTCGGTGCGGGCCAGCAGCCACGCCAGCGGTACGCCCAGGACGAGGGAGAGCAGCAGGGCGAGGACGGACACCAGCAGGGAGAGCCCCAGCGCCCCGAGCACGTCGGGTGAGGAGAGCTGCCCGGCCAGGTCGCGCCAGGGCGTGTGGGCCACCACCCCGGCCAGGGGCACGGCCAGGAAGGCCACCGCCAGCGCGGCGGGCCCGCCGAGCGCGGCGGGTGCGCGGGTGCGTGCGGCGGATGTGCGGCCGCGTGCGCGTGGCGGCCGGGCGCGGGGTGCGGTGCGGTGGTTCACGGCAGCAGGAAACCGGCTTCCCGCAGCAGGCGGCGGGCCGGTTCGGAGCCCAGCCAGGCGACGAAGTCCGCGGCCTGCCCGGGACGGGCGGCGTCCTTCAGGGGCGCGGCCGGGTAGCGCACGGCGGAGCCGCCGCCGGGCACGGGCACGGCTTCCACACGTCCTTCGGAGGCGGCGGCGTCGGTGGCGTACACCAGCCCGGCGTCCGCCTCGCCCAGCTCCACCTTGCTCAGCACGGCCCGCACGCTCGGTTCCCGGGAGACCGGGCGCACTGTGACGCCGTGCCGCTCCAGCAGCCGCTGCCCGTACCGCCCGGCGGGAACCTCGGGGGCGGCGAGCACCACCTTCACCTCCTCGCGGGCGAGGTCGCCCGGTGACTCGACGCCCAGGGGGTTGCCGGGGGCGGTGGCGATGACGAGCCGGTTGCGGGCGATCACGGTGGACGGGCCGGTGAAGTCCCGCAGGGACTCCATCGTCGCGGTGTCGGCGGTGACGACCAGATCGGCGGGCGCGCCCTGGCGGATCTGCGCGGCCAGCTCCTGGGAGCCGGCGAAGGACAGCCGCAGCCGTACGCCGGGGTGCTCCTCCTCGTAGGCGGCGCCCGCCTCGGTGAGGACGTCGGTGAGGGAGGAGGCGGCCAGGACCGTCACGGTGGCCGTCCGGCCGCCGTCGCCGGTGCGGCCGAGAGCCCCGCCCCCGCAGGCCGCCGTCAGGGCGGCCAGCACCAGCAGGACGGCCGACAGCGGGGCGGCCCTCCCGCCGACGCGTGGCCGGCGGGAGGGCCGCCGGGGCGCGCGGGGGGTGCGCGTACCGGTCGCGTCGGGCATGCCGGGCCGCCTCACGCCCGGTCGATGTGCACGTTGGTGGCCTTCACCCGGGCCACGGCCTCCATGCCGACCGCCAGCCCCAGCTCCTCCACGGCCTCCCGGGTCAGCAGGGAGACCAGCCGGTGGGGGCCCGCCTGGATCTCCACCTGGGCCGCGACGTCGCCGAGGCGGACGGCGGTGACGATGCCGGGGAAGGAGTTGCGGACGCTGGTGTGCGGACCGTCGTCCTCGCCGTCGGCGGCGTCCGCGGCGAGCGCTGCGGCGAACGCGGCCAGGTCCTCGCCCGTCACCAGCCGCCTGCCGCCCTCGTCCCGGCTGGTGGGCAGCCGCCCGGCGTCCGCCCAGCGGCGCACCGTGTCGGGACTGACGCCGAGCAGCCGGGCCGCCCGGCCCATGGAGTAGGAACGCATGTGCGCGACGTTATGGCGTGACGGCTCGCACATGCAAGGTGAAACAGGTCCTTCCCCTCGCATCCGCGAGACCGAGGGGGGTGCGGGCGTGCCGGCTCAGGCGGTCACAGCGCCTCCCGGCGCGTGAGGTGGGTGAAGGAGAGCCAGCCGGGCAGGACCGGCAGCCAGAAGGTCATCAGACGGAAGAGCAGGACCGCCGGGGTGGCGATCTCGTACGGCAGCCCGAAGGCGACCAGACCCGCGATCAGCGCCGTCTCCACCGCGCCCAGACCGCCCGGGGTGGGCGCCGCCGAGCCCAGCGCGTTGCCCGCCAGGAAGACCACCGCGATGCTCGCGTAGCTCAGTTCACCGCCGAAGGCGCGCACCGAGGCGTCCAGGCACAGCACGAACGACACCGTCAGCAGCAGCATGCCGCCGATGCCGCTGAGCAGCTTCTGCGGGCGCTGGACGACGTCCAGCATCCGCGGGACGACGCCGGCGAACAGCGCCCGCACCCGTTCCACCACGAACTTCCGCAGCGCCGGGACCGCCGTCACGATCAGGGACAGCACCGCTGCCGTCAGCAGCCCCGCGATCACCGTGCGGGACGGGGAGAGGGTCGGGGTGCGCTCCGTTCCCGTCAGATAGCCGAAGACCAGCAGCAGGAGGATGTGGCTGCCCAGGCCGAACAGCTGGGAGGCGCCGACGCTGGCGACCGCGTGGCCGGGCCGGACCCCGGCGCGCTGCAGGAAGCGGGTGTTGAGCGCGACGCCGCCGACCGCCGCCGGCGCCACCAGCTTGACGAAGGAGCCCGCCACCTGGGCGACCACCGTGCGCAGGAAGGGGACCTTCTCGGGCACGAAACCGAGCAGGCTCATCGCCGCCGCGAAGTACGTCAGGGCGGAGAACAGCAGCGAGGCGGCCACCCAGCCCCAGTTCGCCTCGACGACGACCTGCCGGAAGCTCACATGGGTGAGCTGGGAGAGCAGGAAGTACGCGGCGAAGGCCCCGGCGATGAAGCTGATCAGCGTACGCGGCCTGACGCGCTCCAGCCGGGCCGGCTGTATCGGGGCCTGCGGCCGGACCAGCAGCACCTGCCCGCGGATCTGCGCCAGCAGATCCTCCTCGCGCGCCTCCTCCAGGGCCTCCATGACGGCCTGCTTCTCGGCGTGCTTCTCCGCCCGGAGCGACTTCCGGTCGCCGGCGGGCGGATGTCCCTGGGCGTGGCGCGTCTCGCGGCTGTGGCGGGACGCCTCGATGGCCGCCTCCCGCTCGCGCTGCGCCCGATCCTTGGCCAGTCTGCGCAGGGTGGCCCGGGTGCCGCGGCTGAGCGCGATCGGCTGGAGCAGCGGAAGGCTGTCGGCCACCGCGTCCGGACCGAGCACCTCCACCGCCGCCGCGACCGAGCGCTCGGCGCCGACGCGCAGACCGAAGGTGGTCAGCAGCTGTGCCACGTCCATCCGCAGCACCAGATCGCCGGCCGCGATCTCGCCGGCGCTGAGGTCGGTGAGGAACACCTCGCCGGAAGGGCTCACCAGCAGGGCGTCGTCCTCCAGCCGGCGGTGGGCGATCCGCCGCGACTGGAGCGCGCGCACCTGCCGCCAGACCGCGCGCATCAGCTCGTCGGTGACCTCCTCGTCGGGCAGGGAGCCCAGACCGCGCCCCTCGACGTGCTCGTAGACGAGCATGACGGCGTCGGGGCCCAGTTCGGAGGTGGCGATCAGCCTCGGGGCGTTGGCCCCGGCGGCGATGGCCGCGTATGCCAGCAGGGCCTCCTGCTCCAGCGCCTGCCGCAGCGACTGGAGACTGCGGCGCTGGGTGATGCCGCGCAGCGCGAGGCGGCGCCAGGCGCGGTAGAAGTAGCCGTGTGCCTGCTGCTCGCGGTCCACGACGGTGACGTCGAGCGGCGGGCCGTCCTCCAGGGTGACCAGATAGCGCCGGGCCCGGTCGCTCTGCTCGGCCCGCTCGGGACTTGCGGGGCCGGCCGGGTCCAGGTGCAGCGCCCTCACCGGCCTGAAGCCCACTCGCCGCAACCCGGCCAGCAGGTTCTGGCCGGTGGGGCGGACGTTGGGGGAGCCGACGGCGTAGAGGGTGCCGTAGGCGACGGTCCAGCCGATCAGCACGGTGACCAGGATCGAGAACGGCGTGGTGTATCCGCCGACGAGCACGGCGAAGGCGTCCAGCAGCAGCACCGCCCACAGCAGCACCCGCCAGCGCGGCCGGCGGGCCATGCCGACGGCCGTCATGTAGGCGATGACGGGTGCCAGATAGCCGTGCACCGGATCGGTGAGCCCGCCGTCCGGGGCCGGGCTGGTCAGGGCGTTCCGGATGGATGCGGGGGCCTGCTCGGCGACCCACAGGTCGGTGGCGAGCGACGCGCCGTGCGCCAGGACGGCGGCGAGGACACCGTCGGCGATCCGCAGCCCGTCGCGTTTGATCAGCCGCTCCAGCGCGAAGGCCACCGGCACGATGAGCACGGCGACGCTGGAGGCGAAGCCGGCGAAGCTGATCAGCAGGGGAGGGGCCTGGCCCGCGCCCTTGCCGATGTCCTGCTCCAGGCCCGCGGTGGTGCCGTGCGCGAAGGCGGCGACGACCAGGACGACGGCGATGCCCAGGACCCCGAGCAGCAGCCGCATCAGGTCGGAGGGGCGGTGCACCCGGGCGGGGAGGATCGGCTCGTCGCCGTCGACGTGCTCCTGGCCCGCCTCACGGCCGGCCCTGCCGGTGTCCCGCCGCGCGGAATCCCGGCCGGGGTCACCGGTGTGCGGGGAGGAGGGAGCGGGACGGGGCTCCTCCCGCGGAGGGGGCCCGCCCTGGTCCTCGGACCGTTCTCCGGTCCCTTTTCGCTCTCGTATCACCTGTCACCGCCGGGACGATGGTGGCACGAGGAGGCGGCGGACCGGCGAGGGAGGTCGCTTTTCTCCGCGGAAAGCCGAGTTTGCGCGTGTCGCGCGGGGCCGCGCGCCGCCGCCGGTGCGGGCCGGTGGCCGCATGGGGCACCATGGCCGCCATGACCGGGCCCGCCGGCGAGCTGCCGGACTACGCGGAGAGGGTGCTGGCCGTGGTGGAGCGCATCCCGCCCGGCCGGGTGATGACGTACGGCGACGTGGCCGAGTGGCTGGAGGAGGGAGGCCCGCGGCAGGTGGGCCGGGTGATGTCCCTCTACGGCGGCGCGGTGCCGTGGTGGCGCGTGGTGCGGGCCGACGGGACGCCGCCGCCCTGCCACGAGGGCCGCGCGCTGGCCCACTACCGGCAGGAGGACACCCCGCTGCGCGGGGGCCGGGAGGGCACGGCCGGCCGCACCGCCGGTGCGGTGCGCATCGACATGCGCCGGGCCCGGTGGGACGGGGAAACGGGCGGGGCCGGGGCCCGCGGCGGGCGGCCCGCCCGGCGTTCCTGACCGCCCGGGTGTGGGACTCCTCACAGGTACCAGCTTCCGCCATGGCCCCGCCGTGCACGTCGCCGTGCGCGCGGTGAGCCGTCCGGACGGGGTGGGGGCGCGACGCCGTGCGCCACAGCCGCCCCCTGGCGTACCGTCTGCACCATCCAGCACAGCGACCAGGACCGGCGATCCACGTGAGTTCCTCCCTCAAGTCCGATACGTACCGGTTGGTGCGTACTCCGCCCGGTCCGGCGAGCCTCCCTGCCTTGGACGCAGCCCAGCGCTCGGTGGTTGACCACCGCGGCGGACCGCTGCTCGTCCTGGCCGGGCCCGGCACCGGCAAGACCACCACCCTGGTGGAGTCCGTCGCCGAGCGCGTGCGGCGCGGGGGCGATCCGGAGCGGATCCTCGTACTGACCTTCGGCCGCAAGGCGGCGGTCGAACTGCGGGACCGGATGGCGGCCCGCCTGGACGGGCCCGCGCCCCGGACCCCGCAGATCACGACGTTCCACTCGTACTGCTACGCCCTGGTCCGCGCCCACCAGGACGCCGATCTGTTCGCCGAACCGCTGCGGTTGCTGTCCGGACCCGAGCAGGACCTGCGCATCCGCGAACTGCTGGCCGGCCAGGCCGGGCTGGAGGACACCGGCCGGGAGCGGGCCCGCTGGCCCGAGGAACTGCGCGCCTGCCTGACCACGCGCGGCTTCGCCGACGAACTGCGGGCCGTCCTCGCCCGCAGCCGCGAACTGGGCCTGGGGCCGGAGGCGCTGGACGCCTTCGCCCGCCGCGCCGGCCGCCCCGACTGGCGGGCCGCCGCGGCCTTCCTGGCCGAGTACCTCGACGTGCTGGACCTCCAGGGCGTGCTCGACTACGCCGAACTGGTCCACCGCGCGGTGCTGCTCGCCGAACGGGACGAGGTGGGGGCGGATCTCGCCGCGCGCTACGACGCGGTCTACGTCGACGAGTACCAGGACACCGACCCGGCGCAGGTGCGGCTGCTGCGCGCGCTGGCCGGGCAGGGCCGCACCCTGGTCGCCTTCGGCGACCCCGACCAGGCGATCTACGCCTTCCGCGGCTCGGACGTCAACGGCATCCTCGACTTCCCCCGTGTCTTCCGGCGGCGCGACGGGGCCCCCGCCCCGGTGGCGGTGCTGCGCACCGGCCGCCGCTCGGCCTCGGTGGTGCTGGAGGCCACCCGGCGGATCACCCACCGCATGCCGCTCACCCGGCTCCCGGCCGAGGCCGTACGCGCCCACCGGGGGCTGACGGCGGCCCGGGAGGGCGGCCGGGTGGAGGTGTACACCTATCCGACCTCCGGGGCCGAGCTGGACAACATCGCCGACCTGCTGCGCCGGGCCCGTCTGGAGGAGGGCGTGCCGTGGCGGGAGATGGCGGTGCTGGTGCGCGCCGGCCACCGCACCATCCCCGCGGTGCGGCGGGCGCTGACGGCCGCCGGCGTCCCGGTGGAGACCGACGGCGACGACGTGCCGCTGAGCCGGGAGCCGGCGGTGGTGCCCCTGCTGACCGCGCTGCGGGTGGCGGCGCGGGCGGCCGTCGCGGACGCCGCCGGAGCGGACCGGGCCGGCGGGGCCGGGCGGCCCGAGGGGGAGGACGGCGGTGCGGACGGCGGTGCGGACGGGCCCTGGATCGGAGTGGAGACCGCGCTCACCCTGCTGACCTCCCCGCTGGGCGGCATGGACGGCGCCGACCTGCGCCGTCTGGGCCGGGCCCTGCGCGAGGAGGAGCGCGCCGCCGGCCGCGCCGTGCCCAGGCCCTCGGACGAGCTGCTGGCCGAGGCGCTGTCCGAACCCGAACGGCTGGTCGCGCACGACCCGTCGTACGCGCGCGGCGCACGCGAGCTGGGGCTGCTGCTGCGCAAGGCGCGCGAGGCGCTGGCCGGCGGCGCCACGGCCGAGGAGGCGCTGTGGCTGCTGTGGAACGACGGCCTGGGCGGCGACCGGGACGGCCGGTGGCCCGCCCGGCTGCGGCGCGCGGCCGGGCGCGGCGGCGCGGCCGGCCGCAACGCCGACCGGGACCTGGACGCCGTCTGCGCGCTGTTCGCCGCGGCCGCCCGCGCCGAGGAACGCGTCGGCGGGCGCGGCGCGCTCAACTTCCTGGAGGAGCTGGACGCCCAGGACATCGCCGGCGACACCATCGCCCCCCGTGCGCTGCGCCCCGACGCGGTACGGCTGATGACCGCGCACCGGGCCAAGGGCCTGCAGTGGCGGCTGGTGGTCGTCGCCGGGGTGCAGGAGGGGCTCTGGCCCGACCTGCGGCGGCGCGGTTCCCTGCTGGAGCCCGACCGGATAGGCCGCGACGGGCTGGCCGAACCGCTCACCCCCGGCGCGATGCTGGCCGAGGAGCGACGGCTGTTCTACGTGGCGGCCACCCGCGCGGCCGACCGCCTGGTCGTCACCGCGGTGAAGGCCGCGGCCGAGGACGGCGACCAGCCCTCCCGCTTCCTGACCGAACTCGGCGTCGAGCCCAGGGACGTCACCGCCCGCCCGCGCCGCCCGCTGTCGGTCTCCGCGCTGGTCGCCGAGTTGCGTGCCACCACCGTCGATCCCGCCGCCACCCCCGGGCTGCGCGAGGCCGCCGCCGAACGGCTGGCCGAGCTGGCCGCGCTGCGCGACGACGAGGGCGTCCCCCTGGTCCCCGCCGCCCATCCGCACCGCTGGTGGGGACTGTACGAGCCGACCCGCAGCGAGGTGCCGCTGCGGGACAGGGACCGGCCGGTCGCCCTCTCCGGCAGCGCGCTGCACCAACTGGCCACCGCCTGCTCGCTCCAGTGGTTCCTGGGCCGCGAGGTGAGGGCGGAGCCGCCCGCGACCGCGGCCCAGGGCTTCGGCAACGTGGTGCACGTCCTGGCCGACGAGGTCGCCTCCGGCGGCACCCCCGCCGACCTGTCCGTCCTGCTGGAGCGGCTGGACTCGGTGTGGGACTCGCTCGCCTTCGACGCGCCCTGGAAGTCCCGGCAGGAGAGGGAGAACGCCCGCGCGGCCCTGGAGCGCTTCCTGCGCTGGCACGTGATGGAGCGTGACCTCGGACGGGAGACGGCCGCCACCGAGCACGACTTCGACGTGACGCTGGAGGCGGGCGGCCACCAAGTCCGCGTCCGCGGTTCCATGGACCGGGTCGAGCGCGGGCCCGACGGCCGGGCGTACGTCGTCGACTTCAAGACCGGCAGGAGCAAGCCGACCGCGGCCGAGGTCGAGCGCCACCCCCAGCTGGCCGTCTACCAGCTCGCGGTGCGCGAGGGCGCCCTCGACGGGGTCGAGGGCTTCGAGGGGCGCCCGGAGCCGGGCGGCGCGGAACTGGTCCAGCTCAGGATCGGCGCGCCCAGGAGGGAGGGCGGCGACGAACTCCCGGCCGTGCAGCGGCAGCCCGCCCTGTCCTCCGGTGACGGGGACGGGGAGTGGGTGGGCGAGTTGCTGGCCGACGCCGCCGGGCGCGTCCTGGACGAGCGGTTCACCCCCTCCCCCGGACGGCACTGCGACACCTGCTCGTTCAGGGGGGCGTGCAGCGCCCGGCCCGAGGGGCGCCACATCGTGGAGTGAGTGCGCGGGCGAGCACCGCCCGCGCCGGTCCCCGGGAACCGGTTGTCGGTTCGGTGTGGTCCCATGTTGCGGGACGGCATCGCGGAAACGGAGGCGGCACAGCGGTGGGGGACAAGCGGGGGGCTCTGGCGGCGGCACTGGTCTGCGCCATGGCCGCGGGACTGGCGGGCTGCTCCGGAGGACCGGGCGGTACGGACGGACCGGACTCCGGGCCGGTAGGCGGCCTTCCGGCGGGGATCGGCGGGGCGGATCCGGGGGCATCGGGGAAGCCGGAGG
>NZ_JAKMAY010000156.1:0-13655 GCF_022015835.1 Streptomyces sp. ICN903
GTACGGGCGGGGGTGGGGGCGCCGTCGGCGTCGACGGGTACGGCCCAGGTGACGGACCAGTACGGCCGCCGCCGTTCCTCGACGGGGCGGTCGGCGAGCAGGGCGGGGTCGGTGCGCCCGGCGTCGGCGGCCACGCGCCAGCGGGTGGCGCCCTCGCCCCCGGCACCGGCTGTGCCGCTGTCCTCGACCACGACGTAGGCGCCGTCCTGGCGGCGGGTGAGCGTACGCACTCCGCCGTCGGTCTCGATGACGACCTCGGTCAGGCCGGGGAGGGTGAGCAGCAGGGCGTCGTCGACCGCGGTGAGCAGCCGGGCGGCCAGTTCCTCGGCGGCGCCGTCGCGCAGCGGCAGCACGACGGCCGTGTCGTAGCCCTGGGGGGCGGTGCCCTGGGCGGGCATCGGCAGGCGCAGCAGCGGTACGTGGCCCTCGCGGCGGCGCAGCTCGTCGGCGAGGCCGGGGTTGTGGGCGGCGGCCTCGGCGGCCATCTCGCGGGCCTCGGCCAGCGACCAGCGGGCGCCGCCGGTGCGGCAGACGATGGCGGGTTCGTCGCTGACGGCCAGGACGGCGGCGAAGCCGACGCCGAAGCGGCCGACGGGGCCCGCCTGGGGTCCGCCCGGTGCGCCCGGCGTCTCCGGTGCGCCCGGCGTCTCGTCGTCGCGTTTGGCGGAGGCGCGCAGGGTGGACAGGGACTCCACGCCGGCCGCGTCCAGGGGCGCTCCGGTGTTGGCGGCCACCAGCACCTTGCCGCGCAGGGTGAGCCGCAGCCGTCCGGGGACGCCGGCGCGGGCGGCGGCGTCGGCGGCGTTCTGGGCCAGCTCGACCACCAGCCGGTCGCGGTAGCCGCCGAGGGCCAGGTCCTCCTCGGCGTTGGCGTCCTCGCGGAAGCGCGCGGGGGACGCCGCCCAGGCGTCGAGTACGCCGCGTCGCAGCCGGGCGGTGTCGAAGGGATCCGCTCCGTCGTCCGCGCCCTGCACCAGCACCGTGCCGCTCACGTGTCCGTCTCCTCCGTCAGGTCCGCCGCGGGACGAGCCCGATTGCCTGTCTGCGGGCGACGGTACTGCGTCCGGCGTGCCCGGTGCGCGCCGGGCCGCCGGTCGCGCGGGTCGGCCGCCCGTCCGCGACCGGGGAAGGACCGGGGAAGGACCGGGGAAGGACCGGAGAAGGGGCGATTCCGGGCATTGGGGTATACAGGGAGGAAAGGGAACCACGTCTCGGTCCACGGTCCCGTCCGGCGGGAGCGTGACGGACAGGAGGGCCCGATGGGTACGAGGGTCACGACCGCTGTACGGGCTTCCGGCGGAAGCCCGGTTTCCGGGGCGGGTGCGTGATGCGCAGCCGCTTCGAGCCCGACCGGCGCCTGACCGGGCGCATGGTGCTCACGATGTTCCTGCTCGGGCTGCTGTACGTGGGGTTCGTCGCCGCGCTGATCGCGCTGCTGGACTCCCTCGTGCTGGTCGTCGTCATCGCCGCCGTCCTGCTGGGCGCGCAGTTCTGGTTCTCCGACCGGATCGCCCTGTACGCCATGCGCGGCCGTCTGGTCACCCCGGAGGAGGAGCCGCGGCTGCACGGGGTGGTCGACCGGTTGTGCGCCACCGCGGACATGCCGAAGCCGCGGGTCGCCGTGTCCGGCATGGACCTGCCCAACGCGTTCGCCACCGGCCGCGACGCGGACCACGCCGTGGTCTGCGTGACCACCGGGCTGACGCGGCGCCTGGAGACCGAGGAGCTGGAGGGCGTCCTGGCCCACGAACTGTCCCACGTCGCCCACCGTGACGTGGCGGTGATCACCATCGCCTCGTTCCTGGGGGTGCTGGCCGGGCTGGTCGTCCGCTTCGCCTTCTACTCCCAGCTGTTCGGCGGGGGCCGCCGGGACCAGAACACCGCCGCCGTGTTCGCGATGGTCATGCTGGTCTCCGCGGTCGTGTACGCCCTCAGCTTCCTGCTGATCCGGGCGCTGTCCCGCTACCGCGAGCTGGCCGCCGACCGTGCGGCGGCCATGCTCACCGGGAAGCCCTCCGCCCTGGCCTCGGCGCTGACCAAGGTCAGCGGGGACATCGCCCGGATACCCACCCGGGACCTGCGCACGGCCCAGGCGTTCAACGCGTTCTTCTTCACCCCCGCCCTCGGGCCCGGCAGCGCGGTGGCCGGGCTGTTCTCCACCCACCCCAGCCTGGACCGCCGCCTGGAGGCGCTGGCGGAGATCTCCGAGCGGCTGGGCGGCGAGTGACCCCGAGCACCGGATCAGGGAAGGAGTCGCCGTGGGCCTGCTGGACGTCCTGTTCGGCCGGAGCAAGCCGGCCCGGCCCGACCTCGACCGCCTCTTCGCCCTGCCCTCGGCGGCGATCACCCTCCAGGCCGCCACGGGCCTGGCCCCCACCGGTGCGGGTTCGGTGTGCTTCGCGAGCGTCGAGGGCGGCGCCTTCACCCGGATCCGGCGGGAGGTGGAGGCCCTGCTGGGCGCGGACTCCGGTCGCGGGGGCGGTGCGGTGGAGTTCGGCGAGGACGGCTACGGGTACTCCTGGCTGCTCTCGCGCCGCGCCCCCGACGAGCTGCCCTCCCTGGTCAACGACCTGCACGCGGTGAACACCACGCTGCAGGGCAGCGGGTTCGGCCCGCAGCTGCTGTGCTCGCTGGTCGCCTTCCGCTCCCCCGACCGGCAGCCCCTCGCGCTGGTCTACCTCTACAAGCGCGGCACGTTCTACCCCTTCGCCCCGCTGCCCGGCCAGAAGCGCGACAACCCGCTGGAGCTCCAGGTCAGGGCGGCCCTCCAAGGCGACCTGAACATCGAGCCGGACCTGGGCCGCTGGTTTCCGCTCTGGGGCGCCCCGGGCCTGTGAGCGCGTGACGGCGGCCGGAGCCGCCCCGGCCCGGTTCGTGTACGGCCCGTGTATCACCGGGTTCACGCGGAAAGCCTGCCCCGGAGGCGTCGCCCGTCCGCCGCGCGCGATCGGCCGTGCGGCGGACGGGCGCGATCGGCCGTGCGGCGGACGGGCACCCCGTGGCCGATCGGTACGGAGGAAAGAGGAAAGGGGTGGGCACGTGGGTGCCGCGAGGAAGAACAGGCGCCGGCTCCGGGTCAACGCGGGAATCGCCTCCGCCTTCTGCTCCGTGCGGCCCGTCCGCGGCATGGCCGGCGGTGAGCTCTCCGCCGCGAAGGGCGCCCTGTACCTCGCCGTCGTCCTGGGGGTCGTGGCCGGGGTCTTCGCGCCGGCCGGCCGCGTCAGGGGATCGGCCGGGCGGGGCGAGTAGGGCAGGCGGGCCTACGCTCCGGGGACGCCGGCGCGGGCGGCGGTGCGGCTCCCGGCCCACTCACCCGATCGCATGAACTGTCTAGAGGGACTGGACTTATTTTGTCTATCCTGACTAGACGCAAACTGTGAAGTACAGGGATCTGGTCGGCAAGATCAGGAAAGCGGCCAGGGCGAGAGGGCTCGCCTTCGAGATGCACAGGCAGAAAGGCAGCCATCAGTACTGGACGTGCGGCTCGACACCCGTCGTCATCCCGAAGCACAGCGAGGTCAACGAGATAACGGCAGAGCAGATCTGCAAGAGGCTTGAGGCGGAACTCGGAGAGGGTTGGTGGCGATGAGCGCTTACCGCGTGACAGCACGCCGCGCCGGTGACTGGTGGGCTCTGGAGGTCCCCGATCTGCCTGGCGTCTTCAGCCAGGCCAAACGGCTGGACAGGGCCGATGAAGCGGCTCGCGAGGCGATCGCGGCCATGTTGGACGTCGAGCCGGAAGAGGTCGAGGTCACCGTCGAGCCCGAACTCCCGGAGGAGGCCCGGCGGGTACTGGCGCAGGCAGAGGACGCCAGGCGAGCCGCGCGGGACGCCGCGGACGCCGAGCGGGAGGCCATGCGTCGTGCCGCCGCGGTCCTGACCCGCGATCTGAGCCAGCGGGACGCCGGCCGGGTGATGGGGGTGTCGTTCCAGCGGGTGTCGCAGTTGCTCGGTTCGGCGTCCGCGGCCCACCGGACGAGCCAGGAGGAGAAGCCCCGCACCGGACGCCGAGTCCAGCGCTGACCAGGCCCGGCGGGGCCGGGACAACCGGCCTCGCGGCGGGCCGGAGCCCGCTACGCCTCCGGGCCGTCCGCGCCGCCGTCCCCGTCCTCGCCGTTGGCCCGCGCCCCGCCGCCCAGGGGCATCTCGTCCACCTTCGTCTCGTCGATCACCGGCGCCGGCGGGCGCGGCGTCTTCGGCATGACGGCCGCCTCCGAGTGGCCGCCGCAGCCGAAGGCGAGGGAGACCACGCGGCCGTCGGCCGGGGAGAACTCGTTGGCGCACACCCCGAAGGCCTGGCGCAGCGAGCCGGCCATCGGCACCAGGAAGCCGCAGCTCATGCAGGAGGCGGGGGCCGCCTGCGCCATGGGCGTCCGGGGGCCGAACTCCTCCTCCCAGCGGTCGGCGGCCTCGTGCAGGCCCTGGCGGGACAGGACCCGGGGGCGGCCCATGCCGATCTCCTCGGCGACCGCCGCGATGCTGCCGCGCGCCGGGGCGCCGGGGAGTTCGCCGGGCTCGCTGGTGACGACGTCGGCGTCCTCGGCCTCGGCCGGGCCCTCGGCGCCGGCCTCCTCCCAGGCCGACTCCACGACCGCCGCGTGCGGGGAGAACTCGCCGCCGCCGGTGTAGCCGGGCTCCAGGCGCGGGTCGTCGGCCTCGGTGGGCAGCAGGTCACCGGGGCCGAGGTCGCCGGGGCGCAGGCGCTCGCTCCAGGGCACCCATTCGGGGGCGAGCAGCGCGTCGGGGCCGGGCAGCAGCACCGTCTCGTCGACGGTCACCACCCGTGCCCGCGAGGCCCGTGCCACGGTGGCGGCCCAGCGCCAGCCGCGGTAGCCCGGTTCCAGGCACTCGAAGTAGTGCGTGACGACGCGGTCCCCGTCGGCCACGGCACCCAGATGGTCGCCGATCCGGCCGGGGAAGGCGGCCTCCCGTGCCGCCTCCCGAGCCAGTTCAACCGCCTCGGCGCACAGGCGATCAGGGGTACGGCCTCGCATCGCAGCACTCACAAGAATCGATTCTCTCCTACGCCGTTTCGCGAGTGCGCCTACCGTATGCCCAGCTCAGACGGGTGAGGACGGAGCGGACCGGGGGACCGCTGCGACGTCCGGACCCAGGCTTTCACACCGGGCGGAGCGCACCATCCCCCCACGCTACCCCACGCGCGCGCACCGCCGACGGTCGCACCTTCAACCAAACCTTCAGCCGAAGGAGCCGGGCTAGGCGGCGGGCGGTGGGGCACACTGACGACGTGGCTGCCTTGAGGACGTCCCAGCACGACGAGGGGCGATTCCGACGCACGGCGCGGGCGATCGTCCGCGCCGTACACACGCCTCCCCGCGCGCTGGGCAGGCGCATCCGGAAGGCCACCCACGCCCAGGGCGCCGGCGAGTCCGGGCTGGGCAAGCTCATCGAACTGCACGCGGTGAACTCCGCGGGCGACATGATGATCACCGTCGCCCTGGCGTCCACGATCTTCTTCTCCGTCCCCACCGGTGAGGCGCGCGGGCGCGTCGCCCTCTACCTGGCCGTCACCCTGGCCCCCTTCGCGCTGCTCGCGCCGGTCATCGGGCCGCTGCTGGACCGCATCCCGCACGGCCGCCGCGCCGCGATGGCCGGATCGATGCTGGGCCGGGCCCTGCTGGCGCTGAGCATGGCCGGGGCGGTGGCCACCGGCAGCCTGGAGCTGTATCCGGCGGCGCTGGGGGTACTGGTGGCCTCCAAGGCGTACGGGGTGGTGAGATCGGCGGTCGTGCCCCGGCTGCTGCCGCACCGGATCTCGCTGGTGAAGGCGAACTCGCGGGTGACGCTCGCCGGGCTGCTGGCCACCGGCGCGGCGGCCCCGGTGGGGGCCGCGCTGCACAGCCTGGGGCCGTCCTGGCCGCTGTACGGGGCATTCACCGTCTTCGTCATCGGCACCTTCCTGTCCTTCTCGCTGCCCCACAAGGTGGACTCCGCCAAGGGCGAGCGGCGGGCCCTGCTGACCGCCTACGAGGCCGCGCACAGCCGGGACGGCGACGGCGGCACGGATACCGGCGGGAGCACGGCCGGGGAGAGCGGGGCCGGGGCCGCTGCGGCCGGGAGCACCACGGGGAGGAACGGAAGCGGGAACGGCAAGCCCCGGCGGCCCGGTCTGCGCACCGTCGGCGCCTCCGTGTTCAACGCCCTGCTCGCCAACTCCTCCCTGCGCGCCCTGTCCGGCTTCCTCACCTTCTTCCTCGCCTTCATGCTGCGCGAGCACCCCCTGGCCGGCCTGGACCCCGTGGTCTCGCTGGGTGTGGTGGCCGTGGCGGCGGGCGGCGGCAACGCGCTGGGCACGGCGCTGGGCGCCTGGCTGCGCGACCGCGTCCCGGAGATGATCATCGCCTCGGTGCTGGCGCTGGCCCTGACCGCCACCGTGGTGGCGGCGGTGCTGTACGGCACGGTCACCGTGCCCGTCGTCGCGGCCGTCGCCGGGCTGGCGCAGGCGCTGGGCAAGCTGTCGCTGGACGCGCTGATCCAGCGGGACGTGCCGGAGCTGGTGCGCACCTCCGCCTTCGCCCGCTCCGAGACGCTGATGCAGATGTCGTGGGTGGCCGGCGGTGCCGTCGGGATCGCGCTGCCGCTGATCGGGCCGGTCGGCATGGGAGTGGCCGGGGTGGTCGTGGCGGTGGGCGCGCTCGCCACCGTCCGCCCCCTGTTGTCGGCCGCACGGCACGGCACGCCCCACCCGCGCGTCGCCTGAGCGGAACCGCCGGGTAGCCTGCGTGCTATGACCCACACGATCTCCCGGGGCAAGGGCAGCCGCACCATCCGCACTGCCGTAGCCATCGGTGCGGCCACCCTCGGGCTCGTCGCCCTCTCCGCCTGCGAGAAGCCGACTCCCCGAGCGACCGTGACCGTCGGTTCCGACAGCGTCTCCACGGAAGCCGCCTGCTACGAGGACAACGGCAAGATCTCGCAGGACAAGGTGCTGTCCTGCGCCAAGGAGGACACCGACACCTCCATCACCGTCGGCCAGGGCGACCTGCTGCGCATCGGCGTGGACCCCGAGATCGCCGAGGACGGCTGGGTGCTGTTCCTCAACGGCCAGCCCGCGGTGACGGACCGGATCACCAAGACCTACCGCAGCTTCTCCGGTGACGCCTTCTTCCAGAACGGCGGCGGCCAGCAGGGCGGTGAGGCGCAGTCGGTGCAGCTGAGCATCGTCGAGTACGACGGCAGCAACTACCGGGGCGTGTGGAACTTCGAGCTCGAGCGCGAGAGCGAAGACTGAGCCCCGCAGCGCCCCGCCGCACCGCGCCGTCCCGCCGCACCGCCGCGCCCGCGGCGGGGGCCGCGCCGGTCCTGGTCGTCACGGCCGTGCCCGCCGAGCGGGACGCGGTGGCGGCCGCCTGCGCCCCGGCCGGCATCGACGTGCTGGCCGCCGGCGCCGGGCCCGCCGCCGCGGCGGCCCGTACCGCCGTGGCACTGGAGCGCGGCGCGGCGCGGGGCCGCCCGTACGGCCTGGTGGTCTCGGCGGGCATCGGCGGCGGCTTCGCCCCGCTGGCCCCGGTCGGCTCGGTGGCCGTCGCCTCCGAGATCGCCGCCGCGGACCTGGGCGCCGAGACCCCGGCCGGGCCCGAGCCCTTCGCCTCGGTGGCCGAGCTGGGCTTCGGCACCAGCGTCCACCTGCCGCCCGAGGCGCTGTCGCGGGCCGTCGCCGAGGCGGCGGACGCGGCCCTGGGCCCGGTGCTGACGGTCTCCACGGCCACCGGCACCGCCGAGCGGGCCGCGCTGCTGGCGCGCCGGCATCCGGGGGCGCTGGCCGAGGCGATGGAGGGCTTCGGGGTCGCGGAGGCGGCCGCGGCCTGCGGCGGGGTACCCGTACTGGAGGTCCGCGCCGTCTCCAACGCGGTGGGCCCGCGCGACCGCGCCGCCTGGCGGTTCGCGGAGGCGCTGGACGCCCTGACCGCGGCCTTCGGCAGGATCGTGCCCGTACTCGACGGTTGGAGGGACCTTGACCGGCACCGGCAATGACAGCACCGGGCGGCCGCTGCGGATCGCCTACTCCCCCTGCCCCAACGACACCTTCGTCTTCCACGCCTGGGCGCACGGCCTGGTGCCGGGCGCGCCGGAGCTGGATGTGACGTTCGCCGACATCGACGTCACCAACGGGATGGCCGAGCGCGGCGAGCTGGACGTGCTGAAGGTCTCCTACGCCGTTCTGCCGTGGGTGCTGGACGAGTACGCGCTGCTGCCGTGCGGCGGCGCGCTGGGGCGCGGCTGCGGCCCGCTGGTGCTCACCCGCGAGCCGGGCGCGGAGGCGGACCTGAGCGGCGCGACGGTCGCGGTGCCGAGCGAGCGCTCCACGGCGTACCTGCTGTTCCGGCTGTGGGCGGCCGAGCGGGTGCCCGGCGGGGTCGGGAAGATCGCCGTGCTTCCCTTCCACGAGATCATGCCCGCCGTGCGCGACGGCCGGGTGGACGCCGGGCTGGTCATCCACGAGGCCCGCTTCACCTACCAGGACTACGGCCTGCACCGGCTCGCCGACATGGGCGAGTACTGGGAGGGCACCACCGGGCTGCCCATCCCGCTGGGCGCGATCATCGCCAGGCGCTCGCTGGGCGCGCCGATGCTGCGGGCGCTGGCCGATGCGGCCCGTACCTCGGTGCGGATGGCGTGGGACGACCCCGCGGCATCACGGCCCTACGTGCTGGAGCACACCCAGGAGATGGACCCCTCGGTCGCGGACCGGCACATCGGGCTGTACGTCAACGAGTTCACCGCCGGCCTCGGCGAGAGCGGCTACGCGGCGGTGCGCGGGCTGCTCACGCGCGCCGCGGCCGAGGAGCTGGTGCCGCCCCTGGGCCCCGGCGCGCTGGACTTCGCGTAGTTCGTGCCGTTCGTACGGTTCTTGCGGTTCTTGCGGACGGTGGCGCCGGCCGGGCCCGCACCGGGCGCGCGGCCGGGCGTCCGGTCAGACGTCGAGCTGGTCGGCCACGACGCGGAGCATGCCGGCGATCTTGTGGCCGTGCTGGCGGTCGGGGTAGCGGCCCCGCTCCAACTGCTGCGCGACCCCGTCCAGCAGGGTGGTGAGATCCTGCACGATCGACGCCAGCTCGTCCGGCTTGCGACGCTGGGCGGCGGCCACGGAGGGGGCCGGGTCCAGCAGGGTGACGGAGAGGGCCTGGTCGCCGCGCTGGCCCGCGACGACTCCGAACTCGACGCGCTGGCCGGGCCGCAGCGTGGTCACCCCGGACGGGAGCACCGACGAATGCACGAAGACGTCACCGCCGTCGTCGCGGGAGAGGAAGCCGAAACCCTTCTCACTGTTGAACCACTTGACCTTGCCGGTAGGCACGTCTGTCCTCGTCCTCGTAATTCGTCCGGATGCCCGGGCTACGACCTGTCGGGAAAACAACGACTTCTTGAAAGGCAACGGTTCCGCACAAGACCGCGGCGGGCCGCATGACCCGCCGTCACCAAGACTAATGATCCACTCCCCGGTGACAAGACGCCCCGGGCCGCCTCCCCCGTGTCCCGCGCGTGTCTTCACACGGAACTACCCTGTCCTGGTGACCAGTGAAACGTCCCGCGCGGGAGATCTGCTCGTCCGCATCGGCGCCGTCGTCTTCGTCGTCGGCGCGGTGGCCACTCTCGCGACCATCACGCCCCTGTTCCTCGGCTCCGACCCGCTGCCCACGGCCGCGTACCTCGTCAGCATGCTGATGGGCGTCGGCTTCGCCGTCGCCGGCGCCGGGGTGCTGCGGTCGATCGCCGCGCAGCGCCGCGAGGCGCGCGAGGCGGCCCGCCGGTAGGCGGAACCCCGGGCGGGCACGGCCCGCGACCGCGGCCGGGTACGGCTGCACGGGGCCGTACGGCTCAGGCGGCCCGGGCCGCCGCGTACGCCTCCAGCCAGGCGGGGAAGGCCGTCAGATCCTCCAGCACCACATCGGCCCCCGCCTGCCGCAGCTCCGCCGCGCCGCACGGGCCCGTCGGCACCGCCACCGACAGGGCCCCGGCCGCCCGCGCCCCGCGCACGTCGCCCAGGTGGTCACCGACGTAGACGTCGGCGCCGTGCTCGACCAGCGCCTGTGCCTTGGCCTCCGCCCACAGCCATCCGATCACCGCGTCCGGCTCGATGCCCAGGTGGTCGAGGTGGAGCTCGGCGCTGGGCTCGTGCTTGGCGGTGACCACGATCGCCGTGCCGCCCGCCCGCCGGACCGCCTCCACCGCCTCCCGGGCGCCGGGCATGGGCAGGGTCGGCTCGATGGCGTGGCTCACGTACAGCTCCCGGTAGCGGACGGCGGCCTCGTCGATCGCCTCCTCGTCGAACCAGTGCGCCAGCTCGACCTCCAGCGGCGGTCCGAGACGGGTGACGGCCAGGTCGGCGTCGATGTGGACACCGGTCTCGGCGGCGAGGGCCAGATAGGTCGCCCGGATGCCGGGGCGCGAGTCGATCAGCGTCATGTCCAGGTCGAAGCCGACCGTCACCGCACGAGATGCCATACCCCACATTGTGCACTCCGTGACATGGGTGGTTAGGCTCGCCTAACCTTGGCTGGCCGGTTCTGCGGCTTCCGTGACGCGGAGCCGGTCCTGTCCCGTCCTGTCCCCGTCCCCCGGCTCCTGTCCGCCCGCACCCCGTCCGAGGTCGCAGATGCCCGCCGCCCCAGCACCCGCCGCGCCCGGCCGGCCGGTGGCCGGTCCGCGCCGCGCGCGGACGGCCCGCCGGCCGGTCGCGGTGGCCGCGGTCGCGGCCGCCCTCGCCCTGGCCGTGCTGCTGAGCCTGGCCGTCGGCAGCCGCGCCATCGCGCCGGACGCGGTGTACGAGGCGCTGGTGCACGGCGGCGACGGCCCCGCCGCCCAGGTGGTGCGGACCATGCGCGCCCCGCGCACCCTGCTGGCGGTGCTGGTCGGCGCCGCGCTCGGGCTGGCCGGATGCGTGATGCAGGGCCTGACCCGCAACCCCATCGCCGAACCCGGCATCCTCGGCGTCAGCCAGGGCGCGGCGCTGGGGGTCGTCCTGGCCATCGCCTTCGCCGGGGTGCACACGCTCTCCGGATACGTCTGGTTCGCCTTCGCCGGCGCGGGCGTCGCGGGGGCGGCCGTCTACGCGGTCGCCGCCCGGGGCCGCGAGGGGGCCACGCCGGTGCGCCTGGCACTGGCCGGGGCCGCCGTCAACGCGCTGCTGTACTCGGTGGTGGCGGGGGTGCTGACGACGCGGGCCGCGGCCCTGGACGAGTTCCGCTTCTGGCAGGTCGGCTCGGTCGCCGGACGCGATGCGGAGGTGATCGGGCAGGTGCTGCCGTTCCTGGCGACGGGCGCACTGCTGGTGACGGCCGTCGCGCGCGGTCTGGACGCCCTGGCGCTGGGCGAGGACATGGCCAGGGGCCTGGGGCAGAACACCGCGGCCGTACGGATCACCGGCGGCCTGGGGGCCACCGTCCTGACCGGCGCCGGGGTCGCCGCCGCCGGGCCCATCGCCTTCGTCGGCCTGGCCGTCCCCCACCTGGCCCGCGCCCTCGTCGGCTCCGACCACCGCTGGCTGCTGCCCACCGCCGCGCTGCTGGGCCCGGTGGTGCTGCTGGTGGCGGACGTCACCGGGCGGATCGTGGTGCCGCCCGGCGAGGTGCCCGCGGGCGTGATGACGGCGCTGATCGGCGTGCCGTTCCTGGTGGCGCTGGTGCGCGGCCGGGCCGGGAAGGCGGTGGGGCCGTGACCGCGCCCGACGCCGTGAGCGAGACCCCCCGCGAGGCACCGCCCCGCAAGACACCGGGCCGAGAGGCACCGGGCCGAGAGTCGCCCGTCAGGCCCCCGGGGTACGGCCTGGTGCGCCGCGGGCGCGCCTCGTTCCTGCTCCACCGCCGCTCGGCGGCGGTGGTGGCAGCCCTCGCCGCCGCGCTGGCCGCGGCCGTCGTCGCGGCCCTCTGCCTCGGCGAGACCGCCACCGCGCCCACCGAGGTGGTACGGGTGCTGCTGGGCCTGCCGTCCCCGGAGGAACTGGTCGTGGGCACGCTGCGGCTGCCGCGCGTGGTCCTCGGAATGATGGTGGGCGCCGCGCTCGGGGTGGCGGGCGGGCTGATCCAGGCCGTCGCCCGCAACCCCCTGGCCAGCCCGGAGATCATCGGCGTCACCCACGGCGCGGCCGCCGTGACCGTCGGCGCGATGACCTTCGGCCTGACCTCGTACGCCCTGCTTCCCTATCTCTCCGTGGCGGGCGGGATGCTCGCCGCCGCGCTGGTCTACGTCTTCGCCTGGCGGCGCGGCCTGAGCGCGGCCCGCTTCGTCCTGATCGGCCTGGGCTTCTCCGTCGCGCTGCGCTCGCTCACCCAGCTGTTCATGACCAAGGGCGACTTCCTCGCCGCCCAGCAGGCCCAGGTGTGGCTTACCGGCTCGCTCAACGGGCGCGGCTGGGAGCAGGCCGAACCCCTGGGCTGGGCACTGCTGGCCGTGCTGCCCGCCGTGCTGTGGTGCGCCCGCGCCCAGCGACAGGCGGCACTGGACGACGACACCGCCACCGCCCTGGGTGTGCGGCTGGGCCGCGTCCGGCTGGGACTGGCGGCCACCGGCGTCGTCCTGGCCTCGGTGGCCACCGGCGCGGCCGGGCCGGTGGACTTCGTGGCGCTGCTCTCCCCGCAGATCGCCCGCCGCCTGACGCGCACCGCGCAGATCCCGCTGCTCGCCACGGCCCTGCTGGGCGCCTTCATCGTCACCCTCGGCGACCTGCTGGCCCGCAGGCTCCTGGCGCCGGTGGAGCTGCCGGTCGGAGTACTGACGGCGGCGATCGGGGCGCCCTACCTCGTCTGGCTGATCGCCCGCGGCCGCACCGGAGGAAGACCATGACGGACACCACCACCGCGTCCACTGCGGCCGGCGGGCCGGACGGGCCGGACAGGCCCGACGCGCCCGCGAGCCGGCTGTCGGCCCGCGGCCTGACCCTCGCATACGACAGCCGCACGGTCGTCGACGGCCTCGACCTCGACGTGCCCGACGGCCGCGTCACCGTCGTCGTCGGCCCCAACGCGTGCGGCAAGTCCACCCTGCTGCGGGCGCTGGGCCGCCTGCTGCGGCCCCGGCACGGCGCCGTGCTGCTGGACGGCCGGGAGCTGGACCGCGTGCCCACCCGCGCGGTCGCCCGCTCCCTCGGGCTGCTCCCCCAGGCGCCGGTCGCGCCCGAGGCGATCACCGTCGGCGACCTCGTCGCCCGGGGCCGCCAGCCCCACCAGCGCTGGTGGCAGCAGTGGTCGGAGGCCGACGAGCGGGCCGTCACCGACGCCATGGACAGCACCGGCGTCACCGAACTGGCCGACCGTGCCGTGGACGAGCTGTCGGGCGGCCAGCGGCAGCGCGTGTGGATCGCCATGGCGCTCGCCCAGGAGACCGAGTTGCTGCTGCTCGACGAGCCGACCACGTACCTCGACATCGCCCACCAGGTGGAGGTCCTCGACCTGGTGCGGCGGCTCAACCGGGAGCGGGGCCGCACGGTCGTGATGGTCCTGCACGACCTCAACCAGGCCGCCCGCTACGCCGACCACCTCGTCGCGATGCGAGGGGGCCGGATCGTCGCACAGGGGCCGCCGGACCGGGCCGTCACCGCCGGTCTGGTCCGCGAGGTCTTCGGCCTGGAGGCCGTGGTGGTGCCCGACCCGGTGACGGGCGGCCCACTCGTTGTTCCGGGCGCCCCCTCCCCCGCC
>NZ_JAKMAY010000157.1:0-3162 GCF_022015835.1 Streptomyces sp. ICN903
TCCGTCTCACCCATCGGTCAGGCGGGCTGAGCGGCCGACCCCACCCCGTAACCTGGACGCGTGACCGTGAACGCCAAACCCGACGCCGGTGCCCGCACCTGGCGAGACCTACCCGCGGCGCAGCAGCCCGAATGGCCGGACCCCGAGGCTCTGCGCGATGTGATCGCCGATCTCGAGTCCTATCCGCCGCTCGTCTTCGCCGGCGAGTGCGACCAGCTGCGCGCCCGCCTGGCCTCCGTGGCCAAGGGCGAGGCGTTCCTGCTCCAGGGAGGCGACTGCGCCGAGGCCTTCGACGCCGTCTCCGCCGAGCAGATCAGGAACAAGCTCAAGACACTGCTCCAGATGGGGGCCGTGCTCACCTACGCCGGGTCCGTCCCGGTGGTGAAGGTGGGCCGGATCGCCGGGCAGTACAGCAAGCCGCGCTCGAAGCCGACCGAGACCCGCGACGGGGTGACCCTGCCCTCCTACCGGGGCGACTCCGTCAACGGCTTCGAGTTCACCGCCGAGGCCCGCACCCCGGACCCGCAGCGGCTCAAGCGGATGTACCACGCGTCCTCGGCGACGCTGAACCTGGTGCGCGCCTTCACCACCGGCGGTTACGCCGACCTGCGCCAGGTGCACGCCTGGAACCAGGACTTCGTGAAGAACTCCCCCTCCGGCCAGCGCTACGAGGCGCTGGCCCGGGAGATCGACCGGGCGCTGAACTTCATGAACGCCTGCGGGGTGGACCCGGAGGAGTTCAAGACGGTGGAGTTCTACGCCTCGCACGAGGCGCTGGTCCTCGACTACGAGTCGGCGCTGACCCGGGTGGACTCCCGCACGGGGAACCTGTACGACGTCTCCGGCCACATGGTGTGGATCGGCGAGCGGACCCGCCAGCTGGACGGCGCGCACATCGAGTTCGCCTCCCGCATCCGCAACCCGATCGGGGTCAAGCTCGGCCCCACCACCACGCCCGAGGACGCCCTGACGCTGATCGACCGGCTGGACCCGGACCGCGAGCCGGGCCGGCTGACCTTCATCACCCGGATGGGGGCCGACAAGATCCGCGACAGGCTCCCCACCCTGGTGGAGAAGGTCACGGCCTCCGGCGCGCAGCCGGTGTGGGTGTGCGACCCGATGCACGGCAACACCTTCGAGGCCGCCAGCGGGCACAAGACGCGGCGCTTCGACGACGTGCTGGACGAGGTCAAGGGCTTCTTCGAGGTCCACAAGAGCCTGGGCACCCACCCGGGCGGCATCCACGTGGAGCTGACCGGCGACGATGTCACCGAGTGCGTGGGCGGCGGCGACGAGATCTTCGTCGACGACCTGCACCAGCGCTACGAGACCGCCTGCGACCCGCGGCTGAACCGCAGCCAGTCGCTGGACCTGGCCTTCCTGGTGGCGGAGATGTACCGGGACCAGTGAACGGCGGGCGCACCGGCGCACCGGCGGGTGCCGGCACGCGCCGGTGCCGCCGGCACACGGTGGCGCCGTGGGGCGCGGATCACGGCGATCCGCGCCCCACGGCGCCGTTCGCGTCCTCGGGCTCCCCGTGCGGCCCGGGGCGCGGTCACGGGCACGGCCGGTGGTCTGTCACCATGGAGGCATGGTTCAGCCGGAAAGCCGCGAAGAGGAGCGCCTGCAGCTCCCGCCGGGGCAGCGGCTCCAGCGCGGCTGGCCGGTGACGCACTACGGCCCGGTGCCCAGGTTCCGGCCCGAACGCTGGGAGTTCCGCGTCTTCGGGGCCACCGCCGACGGGGACACGCACCGCTGGAGGCACGAGGAGTTCTCGGCGCTGCCCCACGAGACCGTGGTCGCCGACCTGCACTGCGTCACCCGGTTCAGCATGCTGGGCGTCGAGTGGGGCGGGGTGCGCACCCGCACCCTCCTCGAACTCGTGCCGCCCGCGCCGGAGGTCACCCATGTGATGGTGTGGGCCGAGTACGGCTACAGCGCCAACCTGCGGCTGGCGGACTTCACCGCCGACCACACGCTCTTCGCCACCCACCGCGCCGGTGAGCCGCTCACGGCCGAGCACGGCTTCCCGGTGCGGCTGGTCGTACCCCATCTGTACGCCTGGAAGGGGCCCAAGTGGGTGCGGGGCGTGGAGTACATGACCGCCGACCGCCGGGGCTTCTGGGAGGAGCGGGGCTACCACAACATCGGCGACCCCTGGCACGAGCAGCGCTACTCGTACCAGGAGGCGCCGGGCGACGGCCCCGGACTGTGACCGGAGCCGACCGGCCCGCGGCCCGCTCGCGCGGCCCCCTCGTGGGGCCCTTCCCGCCGTCCGGGGGGTCCGTCAGCCCCTGAGCTCCTTCAGCCGGGCCACATCCGCCGCGTGCCCCTCCCTGCCGCCCGGGGTCTCGATGACCAGGGGCACGCCCTCGGTCGCCGGGTGGCGCAGCAGCTCGCGGAACGGCTCGGCGCCGATGTGGCCCGCGCCGATGTTCGCGTGGCGGTCCTTGCGGGCGCCGGCGACGTCCTTGGAGTCGTTGGCGTGGACCAGCCGCAGCCGTCCCTCGCCGGCCACCGCCACCACCTCGTCCAGCAGCGCCTTCATGCCGCCCTCGGCCGCCGTGTCGTGCCCGGCGGCGAAGGCGTGGCAGGTGTCCAGACAGATCCCGAGCCGGGGGTGCCGCTCCAGGGCGTCGAGGTAGGGGCCCAGGTCCGCGGCCCGCGCGCACAGCGAGGCGCCCTGGCCGGCCGTCGGCTCCAGCAGCAGCCACGGATCCTGTGAACCCTCGCCGGGGTCCAGCTCGTCCAGCAGCGGCAGCATCCGCTCGCGTACCTGGGCCAGAGCCGTGGCGCGGTCGCGCCCGCCGGTGGCCGAGCCGGTGTGGACGACCACGCCCAGGGCGCCGATGTGCCGGGCGCGCCGCAGCGAGTGGCGCAGGGAGGACACGGACAGCTCGGCCGTGGCCTCGGTGTGCGAACCGAAGTTGATCAGGTAGGGCGCGTGGACGTAGGCCGGGATCCCCTCGTTCGCGCAGGCCGTGCGGAAGGCCTCGTCCTGCCTGGGGTCGCCCGCCGGGGTGGCCCAGCCGCGCGGGTTGGCGACGAAGACCTGCACGGCCTCGGCGCCGATCTCGCGGGCGTACGCCAGGCCCTTGGCGGCGAGTCCGCCGGCGACGGCGACATGGCTGCCGACGGGGTTGCGGGCGCGGTGGGGGGAGG